>NZ_KV801133.1:304-540 GCF_001810405.1 Staphylococcus sp. HMSC069D12 | reverse complement strand
GTCCGTTGCCTTACCGCTTGGCTATAGCCCATTAATAAAATTAAGGGCGGTTGAAGGGAATCGAACCCTCGAGTGTCGGAACCACAATCCGATGCGTTAACCACTTCGCCACAACCGCCATGGCAGGGACAGTAGGAATCGAACCCACATCAAAGGTTTTGGAGACCTCTATTCTACCGTTGAACTATGTCCCTAATTTAAGATGGTGGAGGGGGGCAGATTCGAACTGCCGAACC
>NZ_KV801133.1:0-204 GCF_001810405.1 Staphylococcus sp. HMSC069D12 | reverse complement strand
AGTCAGTTGCTCTACCAATTGAGCTAGGCCGGCATAACAAAATGGTTCAGGACAGAGTCGAACTGCCGACACATGGAGCTTCAATCCATTGCTCTACCAACTGAGCTACTGAACCGTAATAAGTAATGGCGGTCTCGACGGGAATCGAACCCGCGATCTCCTGCGTGACAGGCAGGCGTGTTAACCGCTACACTACGAGACCTA
>NZ_KV801132.1:172958-203259 GCF_001810405.1 Staphylococcus sp. HMSC069D12 | reverse complement strand
CTTCCGCTCCATAATTCTTAATAATGCGGGAGTATTTCAACTTTTAGAATACGTTCCTTCCCGGAACGAGATATAGGTGCAAATCCTATCTTCCGCTCCATGTTTTTGCTTCCAAATGGAAGTTTTTTATTTATCAAAAATTGAGCCGGCGTGGCGGAATTGGCAGACGCGCGGGACTCAAAATCCCGTTCCTGTATTGGAGTGTCGGTTCGACCCCGACCGCCGGTATAATTCTTAATGTGGAAATGTTGTTTTAACAACGTTTCCACTTTTTTTGTTTTGTAATTGATTTCAATTTTTCAATTTTCTAGTCAGTGGTTAAGTATTAGTTATTGAACTATTATATTTATAATTGTTTAACTTCTTATGTTAACTTTTATCAATGGTATTTTTAAAAATTAGCATTAATTTTTGATTAAAAAAGAAACGTTCATATTGTTAAACACATTAGTTTGTACTAAGATAAAGCTAATGTTTGAAAACGGAGGCTACTATGAGTAAACAACGTGTAAGTTTAAAGTATTTTTTTAGTAATATTCTAAATGCGGTAGGTGCTGGAGTAGTATTAGCTTTATTGCCAAATGCGTTATTAGGAGAATTTTTGAAGTTATTTATGGATTCACATCCAATGCTCGAAACTGTTTTTCAATTAGTAATGATAATTCAATCATTCATGGCATTTATTATCGGTGTTTTAGCTGCACATCAATTTAAGTTTAATGGGACAGGTTCTTGTATGGTAGGCATAGCCGCAATCCTTGGATCTGGAGCGGTTCAATTTACAGCTAAGGGCATTGTTTTAAAAGGGATTGGAGATATAATCAATATCATATTAGTTGTAATTATATCTTGTGCAATGTATATGTTTTTACAAGGAAAATTAGGCTCACTTGAAATGATTATATTACCAGTTGTAATACCTGTATTAAGTGGATTAATTGGTTTATTAACTTTACCTTATGTACAAACAATTACTAAAGGACTTGGCCATATGGTGAATTCATTCACTGATCTTAATCCTTTAATTATGTCTATACTAATAAGTGTGACTTTCTCATTGTTAATGGTTACACCTATTTCATTAGTCGCCATAGCAACAGCTATAAGTCTAACTGGTTTGGGAAGTGGTGCTGCTAACATGGGCATTGTCGCAGCTTGTGTGACTTTTATATTCGGTTCAATAAGAGTTAACTCTATGGGAGTTAATATTGTTTTACTTATAGGTGCAGCGAAGATGATGATTCCAGTCTATTTAAAACATTTAATTATTGCAGTTCCTTTAACTTTAAATGGTATCGTCTCTGGTGTATTGACATATGCTATAGGTATTAAAGGTACACCTTTATCTGCCGGATTTGGTTATACTGGCCTGGTAGGACCGATTAATGCATTTAATAGAATGTCTGGAGACACTACTATAATTATTATTTTGCTCGTTTTCGGCTATTTTGTTATTCCATTTGTGAGTGCATTCATTATACATGAAATATGCAAAAAATTAATACCAAGCTATCATGATGGTATATACAAATTCGAAATCCCTAAACAATAATAGCAATTAAAATGTATGTACAAAAGTTTAATTTATATAATGAAATAAATTTAATTCAAAGCTTTTAACTGAATTGAGAAAGTGTTTATATTGACCTTTTCTCAACTCTAGTTAACCTGTCAGGGTGAGACAAAGATTCAAATCGAATTTTGTTTCACTCTTTTTTAAAATTTTTATTGTATATTAATGCGTTTAAGCGTATAATAATGAATTAATTAAAGGAGGTTGCTTATGAAAAAATTAACAAAAGTACTTGCGATAGCAATCTTAATTAGTTTGACATTGATATACATACAACCAATGGCATTAGCTGATGAAGATGCAACTTGGAATAAAATTAAAGATAGGGGTGAATTAAGAGTAGGATTATCAGCTGATTACGCACCATTAGAATTTGAAAAAACTAAAAATGGTAAAACAGAGTATGCTGGTGTAGATATTGAATTAGCAAAAAAAATTGCCAAAGATAATCATTTAAAGTTAAAAATAGTGAATATGCAATTTGATAGCCTACTTGGAGCTTTGAAAACTGGAAAAATTGACATAATTATATCAGGAATGACAACAACACCTGAAAGAAAAAAAGAAGTTGATTTTTCCGAACCATATATGGAAACAGGAAATGTTATGTTAATTAGAAAAAATAATAATGATACCTTCCATAAGTTGAGTGATTTTAATAATAAAAAAATAGGAGCTCAAAAGGGCAGTGAACAAGAAAAAATTGCACAGCAAGAAATAGAAAATGCACAAATAAGTTCATTAAATCGTTTACCAGATGCAATTTTGGCACTTAAAAGTAAAAAAATTGATGGTTTAGTAATCGAAAAACCAGTAGCAGATGCTTATGCTAAGCAAAATAAGGATTTAAATATTGTCCATGTTTCTTTCAATGAAGAAAAGAAACCCACAGTTATAGCACTACCGAAAGACTCACCAATTTTATTAGAACACTTAAATCATTCTATTAAAGATGTTAAAAATAAACATTTAATTAATAAATATATGGATATTGCTTCAGAACAAATGGTTGATGATGGAAGCTTTATTCAAAAGTATGGAACTTTTTTCTTAAAAGGATTACAAAACACTATAATAATTTCTTTAATTGGTGTTGTATGTGGAGCAATAATCGGGTCATTTATTGCACTTGCAAAATTAAGTAAGTTTAAAATTATTTCTTTACCCGCAACAATATATATAGAATTTTTAAGAGGAACACCGATGTTAGTGCAAGTGTTTATCGTATTTTTTGGCACTACTGCGCTTTTAGGATTAGACATTTCTGCTTTAATTTGTGGGACGATTGCCTTAGTTATTAATTCTTCAGCCTATATTGCTGAGATAATTAGAGCTGGAATTAATGCAGTAGATAAAGGTCAAACTGAAGCTGCACAATGCTTGGGGTTAAACTACTCAAAAACAATGATTTATATCATATTGCCTCAAGCTTTTAAAAATATATTACCAGCGCTAGGAAACGAATTTGTAACTTTAATAAAAGAATCATCAATCATATCTACAATTGGGGTTGGTGAAATTATGTTTAATGCACAGGTTGTTCAAGGTATTTCATTTGATCCATTTACACCATTAATCATAGCAGCATGTATGTACTTTGTATTAACTTTTTCATTATCAAGATTAATGAGTTTAATAGAAGGGAGAATGAAAGCAAGTGATTAAAATTGAAAATTTAAATAAAAAATTTGGGAAAAATGAAGTGCTCAAGGATATTAATTTAGAAATTAAAAAAGGTGAAGTATTAGCGATTATAGGACCATCAGGAAGTGGAAAAAGCACTTTATTAAGATGTATGAACTTGTTAGAAACACCAACAAACGGAAGGGTTGTATTCGAAGGTAATGAACTCTCTATTCACAAAAATAACTTAAATAAATTACGTCAAAAAATGGGCATGGTCTTTCAAAATTTTAATCTGTTTCCACATAAGACTGTATTAAATAACATCATATTGGCTCCTAAGTTATTAAATAAAAGCGATTTAAATCAATTGAAACAAGAGGCATTATCATTATTAGAAAAAGTTGGACTTGAAGATAAGGCAAATGTATATCCTTCTCAATTATCTGGAGGACAAAAACAAAGAGTTGCGATTGCAAGGGCACTGGCTATGCATCCAGATATTATATTGTTTGATGAACCTACGTCTGCATTGGATCCAGAGGTAGTGTATGATGTTCTAAAGGTAATGAAAGATTTAGCTAAAGAAGGAATGACAATGGTTGTTGTTACACACGAAATGGGATTTGCAAAAGATGTGAGTGATAAAGTTATATTTATGGCAGATGGGCATGTTATTGAAGAAGGTTCACCTCAGCAAATATTTCAATCACCAACTCATCAAAGAACGCAAAACTTTTTATCAAGAGTTTTATAATAAGTAAACAAATAGCAGCGAGTCTGAGACATCATATCATGTTTCAAACTCGCTATTTTTAAATTGAACTGGAATATTTATTAGGAAAGTGTCCAATTATTATATAAATAAATAACGATTTCATTATGTGGATTATGTTAAAATGTAATATGTATAAATTTTAAGGAGGCAAATGAATTGGATTATAATTGGCTTAAACAAGAAGTCATCGATTATGCTTATTCAATAGGTATTGATAGTATAGGTTTTACTACTGCCGATCCATTTGATGAATTTAAAAAGAAATTAGAAGATTATCATGCAAATGGCTATGCTTCGGGTTTTGAGGAGTCAGATATTTCATTAAGAACTGAGCCAAAATTAAGTTTGCCTACCGCACGCTCAATTATAGCAATTGCTGTTGGATATCCGAATAAGCTTAAAGGTGCACCTAAAAGTGTCAGAGGTGATCGCCGAGGTATGTTTGCTCGTGCCTCTTGGGGGCAAGATTATCACTCTATTATGCGTAAACGTTTAGATAAACTTGCTGATTTTATACAATCTAAAGTTCCTGATGTAGAACTAAAAAGTATGGTTGATACTGGTGTATTATCAGATAGGGCCGTTGCTGAACGAGCAGGTTTAGGATTTGCTGGACGTAATGGTTTTATTATTAATCCAGATTTAGGAACATGGAGTTATTTAGGTGAAATGTTAGTGAGTATTCCATTTGAACCTGATGATCCATTACTTGATAGCTGTGGAGATTGTACAATATGTGTAGATAGATGTCCTACAGGGGCGCTTGTTGGAAATGGTCAATTGAATTCTCAAAAATGTATTAGTTTTTTAACTCAAACTAAAGGATATCTGCAAGATGAATATAGATATAAGATAGGCAATCGCTTATATGGATGTGACACGTGTCAACAAGTTTGTCCTAGAAATAGGGGAATCAATACAACGCATGATGACATTATACTAGAACCTGAGATTCTAAAACCAAGATTAGTACCGTTATTACAAATGAGCAATAAAGAATTCAAACAAACATATGGGCATTTAGCTGGTGCTTGGCGAGGTAAAAAACCAATTCAACGTAATGCAATCATAGCTTTAGCACATTTTAATGAAGAGGCAGCAATACCAGAACTTAAGGAAGTTGCATTAAATGATCCAAGACCAATGATAAGAGGGACGGCATACTGGGCGATTGGCCAAATTCAAGGTGAAGATGCACGTGAATTTATAGTTGCAAACTATGAAAATGAAATTGAAGAAGTTCAAAATGAAATGATAAAAGGACTAGAAATGAGGAAACTTTAAATGACAAACCATATTGTTTTATTTCAACCAGAGATTCCTGCAAATACTGGTAATATTGCACGTACCTGTGCAGGAACGAACACACATTTACATTTAATTAAGCCTTTGGGCTTCAGTACTGATGATAAAATGTTAAAACGTGCTGGCCTTGATTATTGGGAGCATGTATATATTACTTATCATGAAAGTATTGAAGATTTTTTCGATGCTACTCAAGGTGAGTACTACTTACTAACTAAATTTGGAAAACAAACGTATGGTGATTTTGATTTTTCTAAAGAAGATACAGATTATTATTTTATATTTGGAAGAGAAACGACTGGTTTACCGGATTGGGTAAAAGAAAAATACGCTGACATGGCATTAAGAATTCCTATGAGTGAAAATATCAGATCGTTAAATTTATCTAACACAGCCGCTTTATTAATTTATGAAGCATTGCGACAACAAAATTTCCCAGGCTTATCCTAATAAGTAGTAAGTTAGTTAAAATTCTATGCATCTATTTATTAAAAAATGTTATATTTATTAGTGATTTATAATAACATTTTTAAAATAGTTTGATTTAGTGTCTAAAAGGGTAAATTAACGAATAATACGTTATTTATATGACATTGATGAACTAAGAGGAGTGTAATGACAATGGCAATGAACTTTAAAGTATTTAATGATGTAGAACATGTAGCTGAGTACACAGCAGATATCATTAGAAAGCAATTTAATAACAACCCTACAACTATTGCGGGAATTCATTTAACAAAGGATGCTGCACCTGTTTTAGATGAGTTAAAGAAAGATGTAGATCATAATGCGGTTGATTTTAGTCAAGTAAATATCTTAGATTATGACGATAATCGCTCATACTATGAAGCATTAGGTGTACCTGCTAGTCAAATTTATCCAATTAATTTTGACGATGATGCAGAATCTTTAATTGATGACAAAATTAAAACTAAAGAAAATAAAGGCAAATTAATTTTACAAGTTACTTCTATTGATGAATCAGGTAGTTTAAATGTAAATGTAAGACAAGGATTATTAAAAGCACGTGAAGTAGTATTAGTTGTGACTGGTGCTAATAAACGTGAAGTTGTTAAAAAACTTTATGAAGAAAATGGTAAATCTAGCTTTGAACCAGCTGATTTAAAAACTCATAGAATGGTAACAGTTGTTTTAGATAGAGCAGCTGCAGAAGGTTTACCCGAAGATGTTAAAGAATATTTCACTGCTAGATTTGCTTAAATTTAAAAGTGAGGTCTGAGTTATGACTAAAAATAAAGATTCAGAATTAAATTATCATGAGGAAGAAAATGCGATGGTTCAAGATTTAGATGACTTGAAAACATTGGGCAAAGAAATGGAACAAATTTCTGAAGAAAACGATGAGGACAAGTTGAATCAATCGCATGAGTAAATTTTAACTTGATGATAATTAACAAAATAAATATTAGTTATGAACCAAGTAACCTAAGATGTTAAAGATGTCTTAGGTTATTTTTTGATGAAGCAATATACATTGTCATTTGAGTGCGTAAATTCATCAATCAATCATTTAATTCAATTTAATGCTATAAAAATTATGGTAAAATAAAATTCAATGAAAATGTATAAGGAGAGCTTAAAATGTTACATAGATATTGGCTTCCACTTACGATTGCCACAATTATTATTAGTTTACTTTCTATAAAAGGATTTCCAATAGCATTCGGTGCACTTTACTTACCTATTTTGTTTAAAATCATAAAATTACAATTAAAGTTATCTCAAGGCTTAATTGATAATATTAGTGCTCAGCCTTTTATTAAGAGTAATCAAACAGGTGTGTTCATAAGTGTGTTGTGTTGTATTTTAATAACTGGTATTTTAATTTATTCTTTAAATGATATTTATGAGCAATTCACTGGTTTTATAGGATTTCTAGTTCAAATTAGTCCTATTACAATAACTTTAAGTATTATATTTTATATTTTGAGTGCTTTAGCTGTTATTAAAGCAGTAAAAGTTAAATATCAAGTCTAACTTAAGCAAGCAACGGTCAATTACGATAAGACAAAATTTTTCAAAGATAATAACGATTGGGACATTAAATCATTGTTTCAATCGTTATTTTTTATATCTATGATATGAATTTGTATTATTGAAACCGCTTTAGTAATGCATTGCCCCTTTAATTTAAATAATGCTATACTATGAATAAATAATTGTATAAGGGGAGATTATCGCATGTCAGTAAGAATTGAACACGATACATTCGGAGAGATTGAAGTACCTGGTGATAAATATTGGGGTGCACAAACGGAGAGAAGTAAACGAAACTTTCCTGTAGGTAAAGAACGTATGCCAATTGAAGTAGTATATGGATTTGCTCAATTAAAACGAGGTGCAGCATTAGCAAATCATGAACTAGGAAAACTAAGTGACGCTAAAAAAGATGCAATCGTTTACGCTTGTGATTTAATTTTAAAAGGGGAATTAGATGAACATTTCCCACTAGTTGTTTGGCAAACAGGAAGCGGTACGCAAAGTAACATGAACGTTAACGAAGTAGTCAGCTTCGTAGCAAATAAATATTTAAAAGAACAAGGTATCGATGAATCGATTCATCCTAATGATGATGTGAATAAATCTCAAAGTTCAAATGATACATTTCCAACAGCAATGCATGTTGCATTATATCATGAAGTTGAAATGAAACTTGAACCTTCATTAAAACATTTACGTGATACTTTTAAAGAAAAAGAAGATAAATACCAATTAATTATTAAAATTGGACGTACACATTTACAAGATGCGACACCAATTAAATTAGGTCAAGAAATTAGTGGCTGGCGTTATATGTTAGATAAATGTGAAGAATTATTAGCTGAATCAAAAAAACATATCTTAAGTTTGGCTATCGGTGGAACTGCCGTAGGTACAGGTATTAATGCACATCCAGAATTTGGTAATAAAGTTGCTAAATTTATCTCAGAGAATACTGGATATAAATTTGTATCATCTGAAAATAAATTCCATGCGTTGACTTCACATGATGAAGTCGTGCAATTACATGGTACGTTAAAAGCCTTAGCAGCAGACTTAATGAAAATCGCCAATGATATTAGATGGTTAGCATCTGGTCCTAGAGCGGGGCTTGCAGAGATTTCAATTCCTGAAAATGAACCAGGATCATCAATCATGCCTGGTAAAGTAAATCCAACACAATGTGAAATGTTAACTATGGTTGCAGTACAAGTTATGGGTAATGACACTACAGTTGGTATTGCAAGTTCTCAAGGTAATTTTGAATTAAATGTATTTAAACCAGTAATTCTTCATAATACATTACAATCAATTTACTTACTTGCAGATGGTATGCAAACGTTTAATGATAATTGTGCAGTCGGCATTGAACCAATTGAAGAAAACATTAATAATTATTTAAATCAATCATTAATGTTAGTTACTGCGCTAAATCCACACATTGGTTATGAAAAAGCTGCTCAAATTGCCAAGAAAGCACATAAAGAAGGGTTAACATTAAAAGAATCGGCTATTCAATCTGGTCATGTTACAGAAGAACAATTTGAAGAATGGATAAAACCTGAAGATATGGTGGATCCACACTAAAAAACAACCACATATAACTAATAAAAGGAGTAACTGTCTATGAATCGATAGTTACTCCTTATTATTTATTCATCATCCAAACTAACTGATATTAATTCTTGAGTGAGTGGATGTTTAAATTCAATTTTATGACTATTAAGTTCTAGTTGGCGTAATGTAGAATTACCATACAAAGGATCGCCTATAACAGGATGACCAATTTCAGCTAAATGAACTCTAATTTGATGGGTACGGCCCGTATCTAATTTAATATCCAATTGGCATACGCCTTCTTTTATCATTTTAGAGGAAAGAATATGCGTAATTGCTCGTTGACCTGTATTAGAAATTCGTCGTTTATTAGGATGGAATTTATCCTTACCTATAGGACTATCAATAGTTTGAGGTTTAATTGGTAATAATGACTTAACATTAGCCTTATATATTCTTGTAATTTCATTTTCTTCCAACATACGATCTAGAATTTTTTTCATTAGAGGATTCTTAGCTACAATGAGTAAACCAACCGTTTCTTGGTCTAAGCGATGAATAGGTTCGACATATTCACTATCTAACGTATAAATAACATGATTCATTAAAGTGTTACTCTCTTTTAAATCGTTTGGATGAGTCTTAACGCCTTTAGGTTTCATGACAATAGCTAAATCATCATCTTCATAACTAATTTGTGCGTAACGATAACTAGGTAAGTAATTACTTTTTTCTACTGGTGTTGGAATGTAAATATCATCCCCGGTAACCACTTTATCTGTTAATTTCGCAGGGTGATTGTTTATAGTTATATCTTTTGACATATTTAACTGATGTAAGTCTTTCTTAGGCAATTTCAATGATTGAAAGATTTCTCTCAACGTATTTTGATTATAATTCTCATGTATTTTAAACTTCATAATTTCCTCCTAATAGCATTCGCATTAATCATACCATATCTTAGATTGCTAATAACGTATATTAATCACAATCTTACGAAATTCATAATAAATAATAATATGTAACTTAAAAATTTTTACATTTTTAAAAATGTAAATCTCACTGTATAATAAGACTAATGCAAATATGAGTAACTGAGGCGATTTCATGGAAAAACCAACACGCTTAGCATTATTAAAAGAAATAGCAGAATATCTCAATGAGGAAACAGAATTATATAATATGATGCACGGTGCTTTGAATTATTTAATAAATGGTAGTAACTTTACAACTGGTTGGATTTTCTTTATAGATAATAACGGCCATCACGAGATAGTAGCTGATGTTGATCTCCCAGGTGCATTAAAAAAGGATAATTGCTGTTATATGAAAGAGGGATCTTGTTGGTGTGTCACTGCGTATCATAATGAGCGTTTAACGAAGGCTTCTAACATAATCAATTGTTCTAGAATAAATTTAGCAAATCAAGCATATAAAGCAGCAACAGAAGGTGTAACACACCATGCTACAGTGCCACTACGCTCTGGCACAGAACAATATGGTTTACTCAATGTTGCATCACCATATACTACGCGTTATAGCGAACAGGATTTAGCCCTATTAGAATCGGTCGCTTTACAGATTGGCTCTTCAATTAAACGCATTTATTTAACTGATCAAGAAAAAGAGGCAGCTAGATTAAATGAACGTAATCGCTTAGCAAGAGACTTACATGATTCAGTAAACCAACTATTATTTTCATTAAAATTGACCGCTCATGCAGCACATGACATAACGACAGATGAAATTGCGAAAAAAGCTTTTAAGACAATTGAAGAAACAAGTCAAAATGCGGTTAATGAAATGCGTACACTAATTTGGCAACTTAAACCAGTAGGTCTTGAGCATGGTTTGGTGCAGGCATTAAATCAATATGCACAAATTCTTAATATAAAACTAACAATAAGTGTTGATGGAATTATTAGTTTATCAAATATCGTAGAAGAGAACGTTTACAGGATATTACAGGAATGTATAAATAATACTAAAAAACATGCTCAAACTAATTCAGTACATATTATTTTAAAACAAGATAAAGAAAAGTTGATAATTATTGCAAAAGATGAAGGAATTGGTTTCGATATGAATAAAGAAACTAATACTTCATCACAAGGGTTAAAAAACATAAGTCAACGAATTTATGCATTAAATGGACAAGTTAACATAGATACAATGCCTAACAAAGGAACAACGCTATCTTTAGAGATTCCTTTGTAAATTGGTGAAAGGAGAAAAATTGTGGCTAAAGTCATATTGATTGATGACCATCATATTGTAAGACAAGGATTGGAATTCCTTTTATCGACGGTGGCTGATTTGGAAGTTTTGGCAAGCTTATCGGATGGTCAATCTTTAATTAATTATTTAAATGAACATGATATACCAGATATCATCCTTCTTGATTTGGTAATGCCTGAAATGAATGGTATTGAAGTGACAGAATACGTGAAACGTCATTTCCCTGATATTAAAGTATTGGTATTAACAAGTTATGTAGATGATGAACATGTTATTTCAGCTATTAATAAAGGGGCAGATGGATATGAAATGAAGGATGTTGAGCCTCAAAAATTAATTCAAACGATACATGACGTTTTAAATAATAAACGGATTATTAATCCAGAAGCACAAAGTGTAATAGACACCGTATCTTCAAAACCACATAATACTAATAAGCTATCTAAACGAGAAATAGAAGTATTAGCTGAAATGGTAAAAGGTAAAACGAACAAAGAAATTGCAAATACGTTATTCGTTTCTGAAAAAACAATAAAAACACATGTTAGTCATATATTTAATAAGTTAAGTGTAACAGACCGTACACAAGCAGCAATTTATGCTATTGAAAATAAACTTGTATAGAGTGTAATATAATAAATCGTTAAAGAGCTAGGAATGAAAATACAATTAAAATGTAAAGGATTATTAGAAGTGAGTTAGCAAATAAATTAATTTAATTATTTTGATAATTTCGCCATTAATAAAATTGTATACAAAAACAAAAATTCCTCTTTTCATTTTATTGAAAATATATTAAGATGTAATTTGTGTTTCAAGAAATGTGTATTATTGCAATTTCTTGTGTCCGGATAAATTAACCCCTATTAGAAAGGTAGAGAATAAAATATGGATAGACAGAGTTTCACAGATTTAATTCAAACAAAATTTAAAATGGTAAGAATTGAAGCGGGCTATACGCAAGATACTATGGCTCAAACAATTGGCCTTTCAAAAAAAACATTAGTTCAAATTGAGAAAGAACGTGTGTTACCAAACTGGACAACATGTGTTTCAATTTGTGCATTATTCAGAGATTCAGATGTTTTAAATAATACGTTCGGTTGTGATCCTTTAGAAATTGTTCAAACTATTTCACGTAATCATTGTGCATATCCAAATCATTCAACAACTAGTGATATTTATTGGAATACTATCGAAACACGTAATGGTTTTATGTTACAAAGTAATAAAGTAAGCAACATATATAGAGTATTAAATTCAGAAAAGCAACCTATCTTTGGCACTTCAAAATTAAGAGAAGCTGAAACATACTTTAACAGAAATGCTAAAGAGGAATTAATGCACGTTTAATAATAGTTAAAATATTATGATTTAATATGAAAGTGATAGAAGAATCACACCAGATTTAATCACTTTTAATTTATATACATTCAAGGTATGTGGTTATTACATATGGCGAACATAATGTTTTGAGACTACATAGCTTAATTGTAAAACTGATTGAACCGAGATTATTCTTATATCAAGAAATTCTCAGCTTAAGTTTAACTTGATATTAATTAAAAGACGAGCCTAAGATGTTTGATATCGCGGCTCGATTTTTTTATTTCAAAACATTTCTGCATTTTCAATTTTAATGCAAAGTAAAATTAAGGAACCATATATTCCAAAGTGATATAATCATCATATTGTGAAAATAATTTTTAAGGAGAAATCGAGATGCAAGCTTTTTTTGTTATCCTATTTATGGTAGTAGTAGGGGCTGTAATTGGAGGCATAACAAATGTAATTGCAATAAGAATGTTATTCCATCCATTTAAACCATATTATATATTCAAGATGCGTATACCATTTACACCTGGTCTAATTCCTAAAAGAAGGGAAGAAATTGCTACTAAGATAGGTCAAGTGATTGAAGAACATTTGATAACAGAGTCAGTTATATATCAAAAGTTAAATGAACCAAATACTCGTGAAGCAATCAATGATTTAGTAATAAAGCAATTGTCTAAACTAAAAAGTGACGATGCTACAATACGAAAGTTTGCAAATCAATTTGATTTTGATCTTGATGACCTCATTAACAATAAGCTAGATAAAACCATAATAAATAAATTGAATAATTATTACTATGATAAACAGGCAACATCAATTAATGAAATTCTTCCTGCAGAAGTAATAACAATGGTTGATGAAAAATTAGACCAAGCAGGAGATTTAATTCGAGAACGTGCACGTAATTATCTTTCTTCAGATAAAGGTGCTAGAGATATTTACGATATGCTAGATACATTTTTTACTGAAAAAGGTAAAATTGTTGGATTATTACAAATGTTTATGACTAAAGAAAGTATTGCTGAACGTGTTCAACATGAATTAATACGTTTAACAAGACACCCTAAAGCAAAAGTTATTATTGACAAAGTGATTCGAGATGAATATGAAACATTAAAATCTCAATCTTTAAGTCATGTTGTTAAAGAAGAACAATTTACAAATATAAGTGAATCCTTGGTGCATTTAATCATGACAAATTTACAATTAAATGAAAAAATGGATACTCCAATCAGTAGGTTAACACCAAAATTAGTTGATCAAATTCAAGTAGGAGTTGCTAATACAATTACTGATTTAATAATTAAACAAGCATCTAATCATTTATCACCGATAATGACAAAAATAAATTTACGTCAGATGGTTGAAAATCAAATTAATACCTTTGACTTAGATTATATTGAAAGATTAATTATTGAAATCGCTAATAAAGAGTTAAAACTTATCATGTCATTAGGTTTTATTTTGGGTGGTATTATAGGATTCTTCCAAGGTATAGTCGCAATCTTTGTCTAACTATAAATAATATGTTATGGTAATAAAGAGTTGTCAAAATTACTTTTCACTAAGGAGTGCAAACAAACATGGCAGTAAATTTATATGATTATGCAAATCAACTAGAACAAGCATTAAGAGATAGTGATGAATATAAAGCTATTAAAGATGCTTTCTCTAAAGTTAAAGATAATGAAGAATCAAAAAAATTATTCGATGAGTTCCGTGAAACTCAATTAAGTTTCCAACAAAAACAAATGCAAGGTGAAGAAATTCCTGAAGAAGATTTAGCAAAAGCTCAAGAACAAGCTCAAGCAATTGAAAAAGATGAAAATATTTCTGAATTAATGCAAGCTGAGCAAAAAATGAGCCAAGTATTCCAAGAAATTAACCAAATCATTGTTAAACCTTTAGATGAAATTTACGCTGACTAATTGTTAGCACAATAAGCTACAAAACTTTCAATTGAAAGCTTTGTAGCTTTTTTAATATATAAGTTCATCGACCCAAATAAATAAGTTATGGTAAAATATAGGAATACATAAAGATAAACGAAGATGCAATTAAGGAGCTCATTTCAATGATAAAATTTATTCACTGTGCAGATTTACATCTCGACAGCCCCTTTAAATCTAAAAGTCATTTGGCGCCATCAATTTTTGAAGATGTTCAAAACAGTGCTTATGAAAGCTTTAAGAAGATTGTCGATACAGCATTAAAAGAAGAAGTTGATTTTGTTCTCATCGTTGGAGATTTATTTGATAGTGAGAATCGTACGTTGCGTGCTGAAGTATTCTTGAAAGAACAATTTAAGCGATTAGAAAAAGAACAAATTTTCGTTTACATAAGTCATGGTAATCATGATCCACTTACTGAAAAAATTACTAATGATTGGCCAGATAATGTTTCGGTCTTCTCAAATAGAGTAGAAACATATCAAGCTATCACAAAAGATGGAGAGACAATTTTTGTTCATGGTTTTAGTTATCAAAATGATACAAGTTATGAAAATAAAATTGATGAGTATCCATCTAGCCAAGGTAAAAAAGGTATTCATATTGGAATGTTACACGGTACTTATAGTAAATCTTCAACTAAAAATCGCTATACTGAATTTATTTTAGAAGATTTGAATCAAAAACTATATCATTATTGGGCACTTGGCCATATTCATGAAAGACAAGAATTAAGTGATATGCCTCCAATTTACTATCCTGGAAACATTCAAGGACGTCATTTTGGTGAGCAAGGACCTAAGGGATGTTTATTGGTTGAAGGTGACCATTTACGATTAAACGCTACTTTTATTCCAACGCAACAAATTAGATTTGAAGAAGCTACTATCAATACTGACAAACTTACAAAACAAGGTATCTATGAAGCAATTCAATCCTTCAAAGAAAGCGTACGTTCTGATGGAAAGGCTTTTTATAGATTAACTGTAAATGTTGACAGTGATAGACCCATATCTTCACAAGACATTAGTCAAATTAAAGAAATGATTGATGACTATGAAGAAAATGAACATCACTTCGTAATCATAGAAACGCTCACATTTAATTATATCCAAATGGATGAAGTACCTCTTGTAAGAGAATTTTCAGCTGATTTAATCAAAGATAATAAAGTGTTTGAAGAGGCGATGACTGAATTATATTTAAACCCTAGAGCATCCAAATATTTAGAAGATTATACTGAGTTTGACACTGTTGAACTTGTTAATCGCGCTGAGAACATTTTAAAGGCAGACATGAGAGGTGAAAGTGATGATCATTAAATCTTTAGAGATCTATGGCTATGGTCAATTTGTGCATCGTAAAATAGAGTTCAACCGTGAATTTACGGAAATTTTCGGTGAGAATGAAGCTGGTAAATCAACGATTCAAGCTTTCATACATTCTATACTTTTTGGCTTTCCAACGAAAAAAGAAAAAGAACCTCGACTTGAACCACGTATGGGTAACCAGTATGGGGGAAAACTTACGCTTATAATAGATGACCAATCAGAGATCGTAGTAGAGAGAGTTAAAGGTAGCATTTCAGGTGATGTAAAAGTTCACTTAGAAAATGGTTTGATTCGAGACGAAGCTTGGCTCAAGAAAAAATTAAATTACATTTCTAAGAAAACTTATCAAGGTATATTCTCGTTTAATGTGCTTGGATTACAAGATATTCACCGTAACTTAGATGAGGACCAGTTACAAAGTTATTTACTTGAAGCAGGTGCATTAGGTTCTTCTGAGTTCACAATGATGAATAAAATGGTCAGTCAAAAGAAAACCACGCTTTATAAAAAGGCTGGAAAAAACCCAATACTCAATCAACAGCTCGATGAATTGAAAAACCTTGAAGCCCAAATAAGAGAAGAAGAGTCTAAGTTAGATGACTATCATCGTTTAGTTGATGATAGAGATAAATCACAACGTCATTTGGAACATTTAAAAGCCAATCTAAACCAATTATCAAAAATGCATGAAAGTAAACAAAAGCAACTTGCTATTCATGAACAAGCCCAAGAATGGAAAGATTTAGAGCAAAAACTTAATATTGAGCCATTAAGTTTTCCGGAAAAAGGGATCGAGCGTTATGAAACAGCTTCAAATTACAAACAATCTCTAGCTAGAGATATAAGTTTGCGTGAAGAGAAATTAAAACAATTAGAGAATGAATTTAATGCAATTCCTGCTTTGAACGAAGATACAGCTAATCATATTTATCATTTAACGCGTGATGAAAATGAAATTCAACAAGCTGAAATGAAATCTTCTTCACTTAAGCAAGAAATTGATGATTACGAGCGTAAAGAAGCTGATTTGAAAACAAGTATTGGTTGGCAAGAAGTTTATCACAATACAGATACCTCTGAATCTATGAAGAATTATGTTAGTGAAATTATCAAGACGCGAAATGAACAAAAAGTGTTAAAACAACAAGTTGAAAGAGCTATTGATGAAAATCAAATTGAACAAAATACGCTATCTCAGGAAATAAAAAACTTGGAAAAAGATTTAGTTTCTGAAGATTCACTGGATAAAAAGAAACAATATAATCAACAAAAGTTAGAACTACATGAGAAAGAGAATCTGTATAACAAACTTAAAGATACTTTTAATTCTGATAAAGAAAGAAAGCAAAAGCGAAATTGGTGGCTTAGATTAAGTTTTATAGTGTTATCTATAGTTGGTCTGGGTTTAACACTATTCTCATTTGTGACACATAATTTAATTTTCGGAGTTATATTTGCAATCTTAACTGTCATATTTATTGTTGGTACTTTCTTGGTTAAGACAAAAGAAATTGATTACAGTGAATCAATTAGTGAAGAAATTAATGATTTGGAACAACAAATTAATGATTTGGAATCTAATTACGATTTAAACTTCGACTTAGATCAACAATTTCAACTTCGTGAACGTTGGAGTAATGCAAGTAACAATAAAAGAGTATTAGCTAATAAATTAAATCATCAAGAAAATTTACTGACAAAAACAGAACAACAAATCAATGACTTAACTCAAAAATTAAATGCAGTTAAAGAAAATGTGAAAGTACCTAATGAAATGACAGATGTTTTATTACTAGATAGCTTTAAAACTATGAATCAACTTAAATCAAATGACAGTTACCGCAGTAAATTATTAGATCAACATCAACAAGTAAATCAGAAATTGACGCATTTTTATGATAATGCGCTTAAAAATACTGGAAATGAAATCACACCATTTAATAAAGTTTCACTATTTAATGATATGAAGAGCTGGATTTCTAAATACGAAAGTAATAAAGAGAAGAAAGAACAACTTAAAAGTCAAATTGAGTTATTAAGTAATGAATTGAAACAATTAAAAGAACAATTAGAAGAAAATGAAAAAACTATTAATACATTATTTACTTATATCAATGTTTCAAGTGAAGAAGCATTTTATCAATCTTACGAGCAATATCAATTGTATCACCAACAACTTGCAAGATTTAATGATTTAACTGCATATCTCGAAAATCAAAATTTCTCTTATGAAGATAGTTCGAATTTGAGCGAAAAAACAACTGCTCAATTGGAAGAAGAAGATGCGCTTCTTGCTAAACAAGTTGATGCATATAACGATCAGTATTTAGATAAACAAACTGAAGTTAGTGACTTAACCGCTCAAATTAATTACATGGAGACAGATAAAACATTATCTAAGTTAAGACATGATTATTATAACTTGAAGAATAGAATGAATGATTTAGCTAAAGATTGGGCTAGTTTAAGTTACTTAGAAGCATTAATAAATGAACATATTAACCAAATTAAAGATAAACGATTACCTCAAGTTATAAATGAAGCTGTAAATATATTTACGGATCTGACACAAAGGAATTACAATATGATAACTTATGAAAATGATACAATAATGGTTAAACACAATAATGGCCAAATGTATCATCCACTTGAACTAAGTCAATCAACGAAAGAATTATTATATATTGCACTTAGAATTAGTTTGATTAAGATTTTAAGACCTTATTATCCATTTCCAATAATTATTGATGATGCTTTTGTTCATTTTGATAAACAAAGAAAATCAATGATGTTAAACTATTTAAGAGAATTAGCCAAAGATTATCAAGTGTTATACTTCACTTGTATGAAAGATGCTGCAATTCCTTCTAAAGAGATGCTAATTTTAAATAAACTAGAGGAAGGCGGAAAACGATGAGAAATGTAGAAAAGCTAAATCCAGGAGATTCGGTTGAAAATTTCTTCTTAATTCATAGAGCTACACAAGGTGTTACTGCTCAAGGAAAAGACTATATGACTTTATTCTTACAAGACAAAAGTGGTGATATTGAAGCCAAACTATGGACTGTTAGTAAAGAAGATATGCAGATTCTTCAACCCGAAACAATTGTTTGGGTTAAAGGCGACGTGATTAATTATCGAGGTCGTAAACAGATGAAAGTCAATCAGTTTAGATTAGCTAAACCAGAAGACGGATTTAAGACTCAAGATTTCGTTGATGGTGCACCTTTATCTCCGGATGAAATCCAAGAAAACATTTCACACTATATATTAGATATTGAAAATGCTAATTTACAACGTATAACACGTCATTTATTGAAAAAATATCAAGATAAATTCTTTACGTATCCTGCAGCAAGTTCACACCATCATAATTTTGCAAGTGGATTAAGTTATCACGTACTTACAATGCTAGAAATAGCTAAGTCATTATGCAACATTTATCCATTGTTAAACCGTAGTTTGTTGTATAGTTCAATTATTTTGCATGATTTAGGTAAAGTAAGGGAATTAAGTGGTCCAGTGGCTACAACATATACAGTTGAAGGTAATTTGCTAGGACATATATCAATTGCAAGTGATGAAGTGGCGGAAGCGGCGAAAGAGTTAGGAATTGATGGTGAAGAAGTGATGTTACTTCGTCATATGATTTTAGCACATCACGGAAAAATGGAATTTGGATCACCTAAGTTACCACATTTAAAAGAAGCAGAAATATTATTCTTTATTGACAATATCGATGCGAAAATGAATATGTTTGAAAAAGCATTTAAGAAAACCGATAAAGGTCAATTTACTGAACGAATTTTTGGTATGGAAAATAGACAGTTTTACAATCCAGAAAAATTAGACTAATTAAAAAGCGTTTTTACCTTACAATGTCAATTATTGTATAGACAATGTAGTGGGTAAAAACGCTTGTTTTATACAATTTTGAACACGTGAAAGGGAGCAAGTCTTAATTCTTAACGAATTGATCGACTTGCTCCCTTACTATTTAATGTTATTACTATGAAAATTATGAAGATAAACCTGATGCAGCTGAAGAACTATCTGAAGATGACTGTTGTTGTTTAAGTTTCTCAGGATTTAAAATAGTGTTTTCTACAGCTTTCTTGATATCACTGTCTTTATAATCTACATCATATTCTTTCAATAAATCTTTATACGCATTTGTTAAAATCTTAGGATCTTTTTGTACCTTTTGTTCGATTAGTTTGGCTTTAAGTTTAGATGTTTGTTTATCAAAATCATTCTCTTTATCGGCTTTAATGACATGGTAACCATAGTTCGTTTTAACCACATCTGAAACTTGACCTTCTTTTAGTTTAAATAGTGCTTTTTCAAATTTACTTACCATTTGTCCTTTAACTACATAACCTAGAGAACCATCTTTTTTGGCACTTGAAGAATCCATAGATTCTTTCTTAGCGATTTCTCCAAATTTATCTGGGTTCTTTTCAACTTCTTTTTGAATTTTTTCAGCTTTCTCTTTAGCTTTTTTGTCTGATAAACCTTCTTTATCACTGCTGCTTGATTTAACTTTTATTAAAATATGAGAAGCTTTTTTAGTGTTTTCTTTAAGTTCTTTGTCTGACACTTTAACTTTATCAGCTAATAATTGTTTTTGATATGAGGCAAGTTTTTTCTGTTCTTTATAATCATCTAAAGACATACCTTGTTGTTTAAGCATACTTTCAAATTGATCTTTGCCACCATATTGTTTTTGTTCTTTTTTAATTTCATCATCGATATCTTTTGTATCGACTTTATCTTTATATTTATCAGCTAGAATTTTATTCAACGCAATGCTAAATGACGTACTAGCAATTTGTTCGTCACCAATTTTATTCATTACATCTTTTACTTTTACATCTCCAGCTTTAGAAGAGATTAATGTATTACTTTCTGAATCTGTTGCATTTGAACCGCATGCACCTAAAAGTAAAGCACTCGCAGTTACTGGAACAATTAATTTATTCATAATTTTCATAGTTGATAGCTCCTTTTACATTAATAACAACGTTACTATAACATATTATGAAAACATCACCAATTAGAAACAGGCTAGATACTGCCAAAGTATGAGATTAAGTAGGGCTTAAGTATTAAAAAAGTATCGAACTTGAGGCATAACATATGTTTCAAGCTCGATACTATGATACTTAATGAAAAGATTGATATGGCACTTTGTTTAATATATTTATACCTGTTTGATGCTCCTCAATAAAATGACCTTCATTTGAAAAAATAATAATCTTAAGATATAAAAAATCCATTACAGATATGCCAAAATTTAACGCAAGCAAAAACATAAAATAGTGTCCGTATTGCGGAAAGTGCATCGTTAGAAAAATCAAAAATATAGTTATTAAAATAAAAGGTAAAATTAAATTAATACAAAAGTATATCTTATGTACAGGCGTACTTACATACGTATTAAAATAGGGTAACCAACGTTTTTTGTTTAATTTATGAATTCTAAATGAATTAACATAAGGTAAGAAAAAGAGAAGGTGTAATGCTTTATGGATAGGGTACATAAGTGCAACAAATATTAATAAGATAACAAAATGTCGATCTGATAAAGGTGTATTTACAAAATAATACATTATTTCATAACTAATTAAAAATGCGATGACTGTAATAGTAAAACTTAAAAATGCAATTCTTGGTACACCAAATCGTGCATGAATATCAATTTGACGTTTACATAGAAACATACTGACACCTCTTAATAGGTCTTATTTATATACGCTACGTATTATCTAACTATCAGTAACAACAGTCAAGCCAATTTTGGCATTAATAAAGAGAGTAGCGAAATATTCATAATGATTTCAACGCCACTCCCGTATCACAGTTTGATCTAATGATTAAACTTTATTTATTATCTTTTGAAAAAGTATTACTTATTTCTTCGCCACGATTTTGTAGATTTTCAATGTGTGATTGTAATTTTTCGATATTAGGATTAATATCAGATTTAAAATCACCAATTAGTGTTTTAAATTCATCTCCAATTTCGCTACCATATGAGACACCATCATTTTTTACTTGCTTACTATAATCAATAATGTTAAAGAAATTACGTTTAAGTGACTCAATTTCACGTTCTAATTCAGAGCGAGACCCAGTAGGTTCTTTAGAATCAATCGTGTTATTCTTTACGCTTTGATCATCACGGTTTAACCAAGAAACAGCAATTCCAGATGCTACTCCCGCAGTAATACCAAATAATACGCGTGATATTTTCATGTTCTATTCTCCTCACTTATTATGTCGTTAACGGATAATAATAGAATAAGAAATGAAATAAATTTCAGATTCTACAACAATCATATTTCGACAAGTTAATTATAATTGTATACTACCCTAAAATGACATTCAATATGCAGAATTAATCAAATTGCGCTTTGATTTGATCAGCGATAGCTTGTTTTTGTTCATCATTAATTTCGTTCTCATGTGTTTCCCAATGGTATCCGAAACCGTCGATATCATTTTCGTATCGTGGTAAGAAATGGAAATGAATATGGAATACTGATTGATCTGCGAACTCACCATTATTTTGTATGATATTTAGACCATCAGGATTAAAAGCTTTCTTAATTGCATTAGCGACTTTAGGTAAAGCGGTACCAATATGTGCCATTGTCTCTTCGTCAGTTTCAAAAATATTTGGTGACGCTTTTTTAGGAATTAATAATGTATGACCTTTAGTCACTTGTGAAATATCTAAAAATGCATAAACAAAGTCATCTTCATAAACTTTAAAGCTTGGAATCTCTCCAGATAAAATTTTACTAAATACAGTTTCAGCCATTTGAATGCACTCCTTTTACGTATTTATAGCTTATTATAGCATTTGTAAAATAAAATTTCGTTAGTGAAGTAAATGTAATTTTAGTAGTTAAAAGCTAATTTTGGTACAATGTTATTCATGGAGGTGCCTTATGACAGTAAAAGTTGAACATTTAACAGGTGGTTATGGGAAACGTCCTGTTATTGAAGATATAAATTTTGAATTAAAAGCAGGGGAAATTGTTGGTTTAATTGGATTAAATGGTGCAGGCAAAAGCACAACTATTAAACATATGCTAGGTTTATTAACGCCAACTGAGGGTAATCTCTCTATCTCAAATACAGAAATTACAGATAACATCGAAGTTTATCGAAAAAAGTTATCTTATATACCTGAATCACCAATTATATATGAAGAATTAACATTAGAAGAGCATATTGCGATGACTGCAATGGCATATCAATTGAGTAAAGAAGAAGCAATGAAACGTGCAAGACCTTTACTTAAAACATTTAGATTAGAGAATGAATTAAAGGTCTTTCCTAGTCATTTCTCTAAAGGTATGAAACAAAAGGTGATGATAATATGTGCGTTCATTGTTAATCCAGAATTATATATTATTGACGAACCATTTTTAGGCCTTGATCCACTAGGGATTCAATCTATGTTGGATTTAATGGTAGAAAAGAAAAATGAAGGACGTACTGTTTTAATGAGTACGCATATTTTGGCAACTGCAGAACGTTATTGTGATCGATTTATTATTTTAGATAAAGGTAGAGTGGTTGCTTTCGGTGATTTAGAGGAGCTACGTAAACAAACTGGATTAAGTGGTCACACACTTGATGACATCTATATACATGTCACACAAGGTGGTCAAGAAAATGGATAATTCAGCTACTTCATTATTTAAATCTAGATTGAACACCATTCAAAAAGAGAAGCGTTATTATAATAAATTTATTTTTAATGGCCATTTTTCAGTATTTTTATTAATTTTATTGGGAGCATTTATATTAGGTTATGGTCAATGGTTGCAACATATACCTAAACATATAGATTATGCGTTATGTGCTAGTATAATATTAGCTGTAACATCTATCTTTCCAATACGAACATTTTTAAAAGATGCAGATAGAATATTTTTATTGCCTTTTGAAAAACATATGAAAAATTATATGAACCTAAGCATTCGCTACAGCTATTTTAATAGAATAGCGATACAACTAGTAATACTCATTATCTTGTTTCCATTATTTTCTAAATTAGATGGTGATTTCATAACACCATTTATCATCTTGAGTATTTTAACATTGATACACCCATGGATTGGATTGAAAGTGAGATGGCAATGGTATCAACTAAAGCAATCAAGTTGGAGTATAAGTTTAATTTTATTTTTGATTAATTTAGTAACATATGACTTAATATTGGGTTACCAAATGTACTGGGGAGTTATCTTTACGTTTATATTACTTGGTGGAATGTTAGCGTTACCTAAATTAAATCGAGTTAATTTATATCCATGGGAGCGAATGATAGGTATTGAAGAAAGACACCATACAAATTATTATAAATTCGTAAATATGTTTACGGATGTTAAACATTTAAAAGAGTCTGCAGTTAGACGTAGATATTTAGATTTCTTATTACCTACACCTAAAGGCCGGAAATTTAATTCTAAAAATATGTATTTATATCTATTTACACGTAGCTTTGTAAGAGGTAGAGATGCTTTTAGTATTATATTTAGACTGATTGTCATTGCATTAGTGCTAATGATTTGGCTATCGTTTCCTATTGTTTCAGCAATTATTGGATGTCTGTTCATGTACATTACATTATTGCAAATGTCTCAATTTTATACGCAACAAGCTTATGGATTATGGCCTCAAGTTTGGCCAGTACCAGATGTCGAAGTGATTAAAGGTTATGAAAAATTTCTTTATCGTTTAATGTTAATTATAGGATTAATTTTTTCAATTGCATTTATCAGTATATACCCACAATATTTCTTTTTCGCTCTAATCTTCTTTATAGTAGGGTGGTTAACGATTAGAAGCACAATTAAGAAGTTACAATATCAAGAATCACTACTTAAAGATTAAAAAGGTTGCCTATAACTAGAACAAGCAAAACTACATCTAGTTAAAAGGCAACCTTTTTATTATTCCTTGATTGGATATAAATATCTCTCAAAGTAGCTAGAATGTTGGCTACTAGAACCAAAATAATGTCTTAATGCATCTTTTGAAAAATAATCCTTAAATGTATCTGTTTCTTTAAAATCTTCGTAAGTTTGGCGATTAGCAAAACCAAAATAAACTTTGTAAGTTGTTCCTTGAACAGGCTTTAAAAAACGATAACTTTTAAAACCGGCAAACTTATCGAAATTTAATTCCAAATTTGCAATACGTTTTTCTAATTGATGAACATGATCATCAGAAGAAGGGATAAATATTGCTGAGTAAAAATGTGTTTGATCTAAGTCATTAATAGAATTAACAGTTGTGTAAACAGTGGGATGTTTTAAAATTGATTTTTCATCTGATTCTTCAATAATTACAGAAGAATCATTTGTTGAAAATAAAAATAGATTTCTATTAGTATTATTTGTTCGGATTTGATTTAAGTAACCATAAGTCCCATAAGTTGTATATATGTTCATGACTCATACCTCCTTTATTGTTTATATTATACGATTAATTAATGATACTAGCTATAATAATTGTATGTATTGTTTAAATATTTTAAAAATCCATTTAGTCTTATTGAGGGATATTTTTAAGCATATAAATATACTATAATTATGTTTAATAAATTATTATAATTTAGTGAATTGAAATGTACATTTATGCTTTGTCTTTTTTATGACATTTAAGTGTAGATAAACGATAATTATATCAGCATATGATATTATAGATAAGAATGATTTTAATTTAGGAGGACTATAAGGTGCATAATAAAAATAATACAATTTTACAAACAATTAAAGGTGAAAAAACATCTCATACACCTGTATGGTTTATGCGCCAAGCTGGCCGTTCACAACCAGAATATCGAAAATTAAAAGAGAAATATTCTCTTTTCGACATCACACATCAACCTGAATTATGTGCTTATGTAACTCAATTACCAGTTGATAATTATAATACTGATGCAGCAGTTTTATATAAAGATATAATGACACCTTTGAAACCAATTGGTGTTGATGTTGATATTAAATCAGGTATTGGACCAGTCATTAGCAATCCAATTAAATCTGTATCTGATGTAGATAAATTAACACAAATTGATCCAAAACGTGATGTACCGTACGTACTCGAAACAATTCAATTGCTAACACAAGAGAAATTGAATGTACCATTAATTGGGTTTACAGGTGCGCCATTTACATTAGCTTCTTATATGATTGAGGGCGGTCCTTCAAAAAATTATAATTATACTAAAGCAATGATGTATGGAGATGAGGCAACATGGTTTGCCTTAATGAATCATCTCGTACAAGTATCAGTTGACTATGTGGTTGCTCAGGTTGAAGCGGGCGCAGAGCTGATTCAAATTTTCGACTCATGGGTTGGAGCTTTAAATGTTAAAGATTATCGCTATTATATTAAACCTTCAATGGATAAGTTAATTAATGGAATTAAAGCTAAATATGATGTTCCTGTCATAATGTTTGGAGTGGGTGCAAGCCATCTAATTAATGAATGGAATGACTTAGCAATAGATGTCCTAGGATTAGATTGGCGTACGTCTATCTCATCAGCTACACAAATGGGTGTTAATAAAACGTTACAGGGTAATTTAGATCCTTCATTGTTACTCGCGCCTTGGGACGTAATAGAGCATAGAGTACGTGAAATTCTGGACGAGGGTATGGAAAGAGGTAAACACATTTTTAATTTAGGACACGGTGTTTTTCCTGAAGTACAACCTGATACATTAAAGCGAGTTACTCAATTTGTTCATGATTATACAAGTAAATAGTATTAAGAATACAAAGATTAAGGAAGGTTTTATTTAATGACTAAGACAGTAGGTTTATTAGTTATGGCATATGGAACACCATATAAAGAGAGTGATATTGAAGCATATTATACAGATATTAGACATGGTAAGAGACCAACTGATGAGGAATTACAAGATTTAAAAGACCGATATGAATTTATTGGTGGTCTTTCTCCTTTAGCTGGCACTACTGATCGTCAAGCTGAAGCATTAAAAGATGCTTTAAATCAAGTTTATGAAGATGTGGAATATAAATTGTATTTAGGTCTAAAGCATATTTCTCCATATATTGAAGAAGCTGTAGAAAAAATGTATAAAGATGGTATTAAAGAAGTGGTTACTGTTGTTTTAGCACCACATTATTCTAGTTTCTCAGTTGGATCATACAATAAACGTGCAAAAGAGGAAGCCAATAAATACGATATTGCTTTACATCATGTTGAACATTATTATCACCAACCTAAATTTATTGAGTATTGGACTAATAAAATCAATGAAACTTTAGAGCAAATTCCTCAAGATGAACATGATGAGACAATCTTAGTTGTATCAGCTCATAGTTTGCCTAAAGGTTTAATTGAAAAAAATAATGATCCATACCCTGATGAATTAAAAGATACAATGAATCGTTTACAAACATCTTCAAATATTAAACACGTTGCTCAAGGCTGGCAGTCTGAGGGTAACACAGGTACACCTTGGTTAGGACCCGATGTACAAGATTTAACAAGAACGTTGTACAACGAATATCAATATAAACACTTTATCTACACGCCTGTAGGTTTTGTATGTGAGCATTTAGAAGTACTGTATGATAATGATTATGAATGTAAAGTTGTGTGTGATGAGATAGGAGCAAATTACTATCGTCCAACAATGCCTAACACGGATCCATTATTTATTAATGCTATCGTGGATGAAATAAAAACAGTTTTTTAATAAAGGAAGGGACTCAATGTGAGTAAAAAAGTTGCAATTATTGGTGCAGGTATAACTGGCCTCTCAAGCGCATATTATTTAAAACATTATAAACCAGATATAGATGTAACCATTTTTGAAGCGACAAATCGACCAGGTGGAAAGATACAGACGTATCGTAAAGATGGATATACTATTGAACTAGGCCCTGAATCTTATCTTGGACGAAAAACAATCATGACTGATATAGCAAAAGATATTGGACTTGAAGATGATTTAATTACTAATGAAACAGGTCAGTCATACATTTTCGCAAAAAATAAATTGTATCCTATACCAGGTGGTTCGATTATGGGCATCCCAACTGATATTAAACCTTTTTTAAAAACAAGACTTATTTCACCAATAGGTAAGCTAAGAGCGGGACTAGATTTAGTAATACCCCCAATAAAAATTGAGGATGATATATCAGTTGGAGCGTTTTTTAGAAGACGATTAGGAAATGAAGTGCTTGAAAATTTAATAGAACCCCTCATGGGTGGTATTTATGGTACTGATATAGATCGATTAAGTTTAATGAGTACATTTCCTAATTTTAAAGAACAAGAGGAGAAGTATGGTAGTTTAATCAAAGGTATGCAACACGAAAAGGCTGAACGAATTAAACAACGTCAATTATACCCTGGTGCCCCTAAAGGTCAGTTTAGACAATTTCGTCACGGATTAAGTTCATTTATTGAAGCATTAACTAAAAATGTACAAGATAAAGGCGTAAAGATGAAATATCAAACACATGTAGAAGATATCATTATTAACAATGACAA
Organism: Staphylococcus sp. HMSC069D12; assembly: GCF_001810405.1. Taxonomy (NCBI): domain Bacteria; kingdom Bacillati; phylum Bacillota; class Bacilli; order Caryophanales; family Staphylococcaceae; genus Staphylococcus; species Staphylococcus sp. HMSC069D12. The sequence goes on along the minus strand of NZ_KV801132.1, from coordinate 175,008 downwards.
TTATGAAATAGCAACTGATCAATACAGTGAACAATTTGATGGTATTTTAATTACTACGCCTCATCAAACATTTATGAAATGGTTCAATCACGATCAAGCTTTTAAATACTTTAACGAGATGGATTCTACTTCAGTTGCAACGGTTGTATTTGCATTTGATGAGAAGAATATTGAAAACACATATAACGGTACTGGTTTTGTCATCGCGAGAACAAGTAATACTAATATTACAGCTTGTACTTGGACTAGTAAAAAATGGCCTTTTACTACACCGCAAGGAAAAGTTTTAATTAGAGCTTATGTAGGTAAACCAGGTGATACAGTTGTTGAAGATCATACTGATGAAGAAATTGCGACTATCGCACGTCGTGATTTAAATAAAATGATGACTTTTCATGGAGATCCGGATTTTACAATTGTTAATCGTTTGACTAAAAGCATGCCTCAATATCACATTGGTCATATTAGTCAAATAAGAAAAATTCAACAACACGTTAAAAATAATTATTCTGCACTCAGAATCACAGGAGCACCATTTGAAGCGGTTGGGCTTCCAGATTGTATTCAACAAGGTAAAAATGCTGTGGAAGAATTGCTTGATGAAATATAATAATTTAAACACTTTTTTTGAGGTGAATTTGCCTCTTTAAAAGTGTTTTGTTATATAAATTGAGAATTATTATTTAGTTTAAGGAGGTAAAAATATTAATGACTAATGTAATTATAGTTCATTCACAATTAGGAAATTCTCATAACCACTGGTATAAGTGGTTGCAACATAATTTAGAACTAGAAGGTTATGATGTTCAATTATTTCATTTAGATGAAAGTAAGAATGATAATATAGACAATTGGGTCTTCGAATTAAATCAACAAATTGAACTTTTATCTAAAGATACTTATTTTGTCACTCATGGGTATGGTTCATTGGCTACTTTGAAATACATTGAAGGTCTATCAATTTATGAACCATTTGAGGGGTTCTTCAGTATAGCAGGATTTAAAGAAGATGCGAAGAAAATAGACGATTCAATAAAAGTAGGGGAGTTTAATGTTGATTATGACTTAATTAAAACTAAAGTTAATCACTTTTATGGACTAGCTTCAAAAGATGATTCTTATGTTTCTTACATAGAAACTCAAAACTTAATTGACGAATTAGGTGGTAAGACTAAAATTGTTGATGAAGGTGGACATTTCTTAGAAGAAGAAGGCTTTGTATCTTTTACTGAATTACAAGAAAAAATGCAACATTACATGACTAAATAATAAAACATGTGATTTAATTATTAATACGTTCAATATTTAAACTAATTTAAGTAGGGAGTTAAAGCTACCTACTTTTTATTATTATTAAGGTTGATAATTAAATATAGAGATACTTTCAAGTGCAATTAGATATCCAATAGGTATCTTTAATTAAAATATTTTAAATGTAGCGTTTTTTTACACAAAATAGTTTGCAATACTTATTGACTAAGTTAATGATACTATATATACTAATAAAGTATTCGAAAAGGCGATGACTATTAGACAATTGTCGCATTTCAATATGAAGATTCAATTAAATGAATGTAAAATTTATTTAAAATTAATATTGACATCAGACAATATAAAATGATATAGTTATTAGGTACTGATTTTTGAGACGTAAATAATATTAGCGCGGGATGGAGCAGTTCGGTAGCTCGTCGGGCTCATAACCCGAAGGTCGGTGGTTCAAATCCGCCTCCCGCAATACATAGTTTTAATAGGTCTCGTAGTGTAGCGGTTAACACGCCTGCCTGTCACGCAGGAGATCGCGGGTTCGATTCCCGTCGAGACCGCCATTACTTATTACGGTTCAGTAGCTCAGTTGGTAGAGCAATGGATTGAAGCTCCATGTGTCGGCAGTTCGATTCTGTCCTGAACCATTCAATCATTTTGGCGGTTGTGGCGAAGTGGTTAACGCATCGGATTGTGGTTCCGACATTCGAGGGTTCGATTCCCTTCAACCGCCCCATAATCGTTTACTACGCGGGTGTAGTTTAATGGCAAAACCTCAGCCTTC
>NZ_KV801132.1:137946-172858 GCF_001810405.1 Staphylococcus sp. HMSC069D12 | reverse complement strand
GCGGTAACACGGGTTCGAGTCCCGTAGGAGTCATACAAACAGAAGTGAAATATCGCTTCTGTTTTTTTATGTAATTTAGTTATTAATATTGAGGAGAACTGTCCGAGTCTGGCCGAAGGAGCACGCCTGGAAAGTGTGTAAGCGCTATAAGCGCTTCAAGGGTTCGAATCCCTTGTTCTCCATAATAAAAGCTTATCACAATATGTTGTAGAGTGGGCAAGTGTCAAAGAAGTGCCTAGAAAGTAAAATTTCTGGCACGTTGATCTTGCTTTTTTTATTGTTGAAATTGTGATGAAAAGCAACTTTTTAATGAAGTGCGTGGGTAAAACTAAATTTTAGAATTAATAATAAAAAATATCTTTTAATATTATATTAAGCTCAACATAATGCGTTTAGTTTATAAACGAAATACATTGAATTTCGAGGGTTTAGAATGAAAATTTCAAAATAAGCAGAAAAAGGAGCTAGAGTAGTGGATACGCTAGCTCTTTTCTCATATCATATTAATATTTAAGAGTATTAAAAAAATAGATAAAAGGAATAAACAAGTTCAGTTTTTAATCATGTTGGTGTCATTCAACTATTAGATTATGGATCGAGATAAGAAAATTTAAGAATAATTAGATTTTCATATTTAAATTATTATATAAATATATTATAATATTCATAAATCAACGACAATGCGTGGAACTTATAAAACGAAATGCATTGAAACCAGTAGCCTGCCTGCTATGAGGCTAGGGAATAATTGAATATCATAGCTTATTTGAGTTTAAAGTGGTAATCATCACTTTAAACTCTTTTTTAATTTAAAAAATAAAGCCAATTCATTATTTAATGATTGAAATTTTCCAAAATGTCAATTTGTAATAAACTAATATCACTGAAATATGCTGCTTCTTAAACACAACCAATGCTAACTAACTAAATTATCGTTATAATTATAATGTATTTATATGGAGGAATGAACAGTGGATTTTTGGTTAAAAGAGCAAAGTATTAAAAATAGAGATAAGATAGCAGTTACAGATGGAAATCATTCTATAACTTTTAAGGAATTGTATGATAGAGCATTTTCAATATCTGAACAAATTCTTTCTTTAAATAATAATAGAGTAGGATTGTATATTAAAAACGATATTGCGTCTATCACACTGATTAACGCTTGTTGGTTAGCTAATGTTGAAATAGCAATGATAAACACGCGATTAACAGAAACTGAAATGATAAATCAAATGAATTCCATTAATGTATCAACAATATTAACGACGCAACCATTTCACTTGTCGGATTTTAATGTAATACATATATCTGAAATAGAACAATATTCAAAACTTATCAATAATCAAACATGTAATTATGATCGAATTGCTTCAATTATGTTTACATCTGGAACGACAGGTCCTCAAAAAGCAGTACCACAAACCTTTAAAAATCATTATGCAAGTGCAATTGGGTGTAAAGAAAGTTTAGGATATGATGAAACCACTAAATGGTTATCTGTTTTACCGATATATCATATTTCAGGTCTTAGTGTTTTATTACGTTCTATAATTGAGGGCTTTACGGTACGTATATTGGAAAAATATAATACACAAACGATGTTATCGATCATTAAGGAAGAAGGACCTACCCATATATCACTAGTGCCACAAACGCTTAAATGGCTTATGGATGCAGGATTAAACCAACCGTTCTCAATTGAGAAAATTTTACTTGGAGGTGCCAAATTATCATCTACATTAATTGATGAAGCCCTAAATTATCAGTTACCGATATACAATTCATTTGGAATGACAGAAACGTGTTCTCAATTTCTAACTGCTACACCCGAGATGCTTGCACAACGGTATGATACTGTTGGCAAACCAAGCGAAAACGTTAATGTACGTATTAAACATCCAAATAGTGAAGGTCATGGCGAACTTCTCATAAAAGGGAATAATGTAATGAACGGTTATTTATATCCAGCAGGGTTGAGCGATACTTTTGAGGATGGATACTTTAAGACTGGTGATATAGCAGAAATTGATGAGGAAGGATTTGTGATGGTTTATGATCGTCGCAAAGATTTAATCATAAGTGGTGGGGAAAATATTTATCCTTATGAGATTGAATCAATTGCTAAAACACACTCAGATATTAATGACGCTGTATGTGTAGCGCAAGAGGATGCGACATGGGGTCAAATACCAGTACTATATTATGTTTCAGATGATACAATTCCAGAAATAGAATTAACTAAATATTTGAAAACGTATTTGGCAAAATATAAAGTACCCAAAGCCTTTCATCAGGTTGAAAGTTTACCATACACTTCTACAGGTAAATTACAACGCAACAAAATGATTAATAAAGGACAATAATATGAGGATTAAAGCAGTAAATTTTTATCTTTACAATCATGAATTTAGAGATCCAATTGTAACTCCCAAAGTTAAAATGACATACCGAAAAGCACTTATTGTTGAAATTTTAAGTGAAGATGATCAATCTTTTTTTGGAGAGTGCAATGCTTTTGAAACAAATTGGTACAACGAAGAAACGATTGAAACTGTACAAGAAATACTTTCACAATGGTCAGAAAGTATTGTTAAAAAGTCTGTTCATAAATATGAAGATTGGAAACCATATTTAGATATACTTGATAATTATCCCACAGCGAGAAGTACTGTAGTTATGGCGATTTATCAGATGTATCATGATTTACCGAAGTTTAAAGTAGCGTATGGTGCAACGATAAGTGGCATAAGTGCACAACAACTTGAGTATTTAAAACAAACTCAACCCAAACGTATAAAGTTGAAATGGACAAGTCAACTGAATGATGACATCTCACTTTTAGATGACATATTGCCTTATGATTTTGAATTAGCATTAGATGCTAATGAGTCACTAGATGTTTCTGATTTTCAAAAATTAGAATCTATAAATGACCAAAATATACTTTATATAGAAGAACCATTTAAATCGCTTTCTTCAACTTTACACATTGATCATACGCAATACCCTGCAATTGCACTTGATGAAAAAGCTACTGATATCAATAGTATTATCTCAATTGTTAACCAATTCCCGGTTAAAGTAGTGATTGTTAAACCATTTAGAATGGGTGGTCTTGATAGAGTACAATCATTGATTCGTGAATTGAAATCAATTGATATTAAAGTGGTTATAGGTGGAATGTACGAATATGGACTAAGTCGTTACTTTACTGCATTATTAGCTCGAGAAGGTGATTATCCTGGGGATGTAACCCCAGATGGTTATTATTTTACTGACGATTTCACGCAAGGTGTCGGTAAATTAAAAGAGGGGATGATTTCATTTCACCCCCCTCAAATCGATAAATCAAAATTACTTAAATTAAATTAGTGTCTATGTTTATCCTTTTTTAAAGGAACTGGATCAAACCCACCTTTATGTAGTGGATGACATTTAAGAATGCGACGTATTCCCATGTAGCCGCCTTTGAGTGGGCCGTAAATTTCAATCGCTTCTCGTGTATATTCTGAACACGTAGGATAAAATCGGCATGTGGGTGGTGTCATAGGTGAAATATAGCGTTGATATATATGGATTATTCCAAGAAATATTTTTTTTAACATTATAGGCCTCCAACAAGTAATACGATTATAAATAAGTTTAACATATTGAAGGGAGTAGTATGGAACATGGAGTTTCTAGATAAAGATAATAGACGTGTCACAATGTGTTACAAAACGAACAACGATCATCCAGATGGTAATCATGTTTTAGCTATTCCGTTATATCAGAGTCAGTTACTATTTACCCATCATAAATTACGTGGCATCGAGTTTCCGGGTGGTAAGGTTGAAAAAGGAGAAGAAAGCTTACAAGCTATCAAGAGAGAGCTTTTTGAAGAAACAGGAGGCATACCTGAAACGATAGATTATATTGCTCAATATCAGGTTCATACATTCGATAACTCAATTTTCAAAAAAGATGTATATGTCGTGAAGGTTAAATCATTTAAAGAGAAAAGTGATTATTTAGAAACGAGAGGGCCATTATTATTTGATAATATTAATTCTATTCCATTAGATAAACAAAGTTATTTAATACAAGATAATGCAATTCTTAAATGTGTCGAGAGGATGATAGAACTTGGATATTATCGCGACTAAGAAAATGCCTATAGCATCAAAAACGCACCAATTCGATGAAATTACTTATAAAGTTGATGGCTTAAAAGTAAAAGCATTACAAATGTGTCCATTAACGAAGACAGTAAAAAGAATCGTAGTATATTTGCGAGGAGGTAAGGGACAAGTCGGACGTGTACGTGCAGCAAGACTAATGCAGTTTGCAAATGATAATACCTTAGTTGTAGGTCCTTATTATAGAGGAAGTAATGGAAGTGAAGGTAGAGATGAGTTTGCTAACGCTGATTTAAAAGATGTTAACTATCTCATAAAGATACTTAAACAACGATTTCCTAATGCATATTTACACATGATTGGTTTTTCAAGAGGTGGAATACAAGGACTACTTACATATCAAGATTACCCAGTCGATAGTTACATCATCTGGGGTGGTGTATCAAGTATGCACTTGATGTATGAAGAACGTACTGATTTAAGGGGGATGTTGCGTCGAATGGTAGGACATCCCTCCAAAAATAAAGAATCTTATGACCAAAGAGATGCGATAAAACTTATTGATTCTAATAGTCCACCAATTTTAATTGTTCATGGTGGCAAGGATAAACAAGTAGGTATTCATCATGCCAATTACTTGGAAGAACAATTGAAATTAAAAGGTGTTGTTCACGATACATTTTATCAGCTTGATGAAGGGCATGTACCTAGACCACAAGCAATGAAATTAGCCCTCGATTATGTGCATCAATGGATGACGAAATGTGAAGAAATATAATAAGACAATGTATAAGGGTTCAGTACAGTATGCCTTATACATTGTCTTTTTAATAAATATTTAATTATTTGTTAAAGCCACCAGTGTTAGCAATTTCTTCAACTTCTGGACCGAATTTCTTGAAGTTTTCTTCAAAACGTTGGATTAAGTCATCCGCTTGAGCGCGATATTTATCAGAATCACTCCAAGCATTAATTGGATTAAGTATTGTTTTTGGAACATCTTCCATTTCAGTAGGAATACTTAAACCGAATTTCTCATCTTTTGTAAACTCTGCATTTTTCAATTTACCTTTAATTGCTTGATCTACCATATAACGAGTATAATGTAGACTAATACGTCTACCTACGCCGTATTTACCACCAGTCCAGCCAGTGTTAACTAAATATACATCAACCTCATGTTTATCTATTAGCTCACCTAATAAATCTGCATATTTAATAGGATTAAGTGGTAAGAAAGGTGCACCAAAACAAGTTGAGAATGATGGTTCTGGTTCAGTAACACCACGCTCAGTTCCAGCTAATTTAGAAGTGAAACCACTTAAGAAATGGTACATCGCTTGAGATTTAGTTAATTTAGCAATGGGTGGAAGTACACCAAATGCGTCAGCAGTTAAGAAAATTATTGTATTAGGATGTGCTGCTTTAGATGGTAATACAATGTTATCAATGTGATGAATTGGATAAGCAGCACGTGTATTTTCAGTATATGAATTATCATCGAAATCAACAACACCACGCTCGTTAACCACAGTATTCTCTAATATAGTACCGTATTGAATCGCGTTATAAATTTGAGGTTCTTTTTCTTTAGAAAGGTTGATTGCTTTTGCGTAACAACCACCTTCAATATTGAAAATACCATTTTTATTCCAACCGTGTTCATCATCACCAATCAATTTTCTATCAGGTGCTGCTGATAAAGTTGTTTTACCTGTACCTGATAATCCGAAGAATAAGGCTACATCTCCTTTATCTCCAACATTCGCAGAACAATGCATACTCATAATATCTTGCATTGGAAGCAAATAGTTCATTACTGAGAAGATACCTTTTTTCATCTCACCAGCATACTCTGTACCACCAATTAAAATGGTTTTATGTTTGAATGAAATGATAACAAAAGTTTCAGATTTAGTTCCATCAACTTCAGGATCAGCTTTAAAGTGAGGTGCTGAAACAATTGTGAAGTTAGGTTTTATATTACTAGCTTCTTCTTTAGAATCTGGGCGGATAAACATGTTTTGAGCAAAAAGGTTGTGCCATGCAAGTTCATTGATAACTGTAAGTTTCAATTGTGTGTCTTTGTCACTACCTGCATAACCATTAAAAACGTAAAGCTCGTCTTTTTTATCAAGATAGTCTAAAACTTTAGAGTAGAGATTTAAGAAAGTTTCTTCATCGATAGGTTGGTTGATATCTCCCCAATGAATATTATCTTTATAAGAAGGTTCTGTAACAATGAATTTATCTTTAGGTGAACGTCCAGTGTATTTACCTGTGCTCGCATTGATAGCACCAAGTTCAGTTAACTCTCCTTCATTATTATCCATAATTTTGTAATAAAGTTGAGTTGTTGAAAGCTGAAAAAGAGAGCTTTCTTTTTCCAATAATTTTTTAATTTTAGGTGTTTCGCCGTATGTATCTACTGACATACCCAATCCCTCCAGCGTGTGTTATAGAAATTCAATATTGTAAGCCTTTACATGAAAATAGTATAACATAATGCCGTAATTATTCCACCTGGAAAAGACAAAAAACATGTAAAAACAAAATTGACATTAATAAATGAATTAGGTAGTATAGTTCTTAACGGATTCTCTTATCCTGAGTGGTGGAGGGACATGGACCCAATGAAACCCAGCAACCTCTTTTTTAAAAGAAAGGTGCCAAACCGTTTGCAGACATATACTCGTCTGAACGATAAGAGCGAATGGACGTTTAAGAGCCTTCTCTCTGTCTTGAATAGTGAAGAAGGCTCTTTTATTTTTGAGCTCACATTTAAAAGAGAATTTTCGTAAATATAGTTATAAAAGGAGCAAATCATGACTTACAATAAACGTTTATTTACTTCAGAATCAGTGACAGAAGGACATCCAGATAAGATTGCTGACCAAGTATCTGATGCCATTTTAGATGAAATCTTAAAAGATGACCCTAATGCACGTGTTGCTTGTGAAACTACTGTAACAACTGGAATGGCTCTAATTTCAGGTGAAATATCTACATCAACCTATGTAGATATCCCTAAAGTTGTAAGGGAAACAATTAAAGGTATTGGCTATACTCGTGCTAAATATGGCTATGATTACCAAACTATGGCAGTTTTAACTGCAATCGATGAGCAGTCACCTGATATTGCACAAGGTGTTGACAAAGCACTTGAATACAGAAATGATATTTCAGAAGAAGAGATTGAAGCTACTGGTGCCGGTGACCAAGGTTTAATGTTCGGATATGCTACAAATGAAACAGAAACATATATGCCTTTACCTATCTTTTTATCTCATCAATTAGCTAAACGTTTATCTGATGTACGTAAAGATGGAATTTTAGACTATTTAAGACCGGATGGTAAAGTTCAAGTAACAGTTGAATACGACGAATCAGATAAACCTAAGCGTATTGACACGATTGTAGTATCATCTCAACATGCGGATGACATTGAATTAGAACAAATTCAAAGTGACATTAAAGAACATGTCATATACCCAACAGTTCCTGAAGGATTAATTGATAATGAAACGAAATTCTTTATCAATCCTACTGGAAGATTTGTTATTGGTGGACCTCAAGGTGATGCTGGATTAACAGGTCGTAAAATCATTGTTGATACTTATGGTGGTTATGCACGTCATGGAGGAGGTTGCTTTAGTGGTAAAGACCCAACTAAAGTAGACCGATCAGCAGCTTATGCGGCAAGATATGTAGCTAAAAATATTGTTGCTGCAGGACTAGCAGACCAATGTGAAGTACAACTTGCTTATGCTATTGGCGTGGCTGAACCAGTTTCAATTTCAATTGATACATTTAAAACAGGCAAAGTTTCTGAAGCTCAACTTGTTGAAGCTGTTAGAGCTAACTTTGATTTACGTCCAGCAGGTATCATTAAAATGTTAGATTTAAAGCATCCTATATACAAACAAACTGCTGCTTATGGTCACTTTGGTAGAACAGATGTATTGTTACCATGGGAGAAATTAGATAAAGTCAATGTATTAAAAGATGCTGTTCAAGCTTAATAAACGCTTTAATTAATATAAAGAAATTGTCGAAATTATAGATAGTTTCCATTATAATTAGATTTACTGATAGATTAAAGGAGCGTTGATTTAATGAATTCATTTGGACCAATCGAAATTGGTTTAATCGTAGCAATTGTAGTTGCAATTATCTGTTTAATATTATTCTTAGTTACACTTAAAAGTAAAAACAATATTAAACAGAAAACAAAAGAAGAATACGACTTAAAAGAAAAGCAAATGAAAGCGTCACATGACGAAGCCCTAGAGAAAGAACGCATACAAAATAAAAAGCAAGTTACTAAACAAAAAGAAGATTTTGATGCAACTGTAAGCGGTAAAGATCGTGAAATTGATGCATTGAAACTATTCTCAAAAAACAAAAGTGAATATGTTACGGATATGCGCTTAATTGGAATTAGAGATCGTTTAGTGAAAGAAAAACGTATTAGACCTGAAGATATGCATATTATGGCAAACATCTTTTTACCAAGTAATGAATTCAATGATATTGAACGCATTAGTCACCTTGTACTTACGCGTACAGGCCTATATATTATAGATTCTCAACTATTAAAAGGGCATGTTTATCAAGGTATAAGTGGTAAGCAATTTAACGAATTGCCTATGATGGAACAAGTATTTAGTACTTTGGATTTAGATGCTAAGTTACCTCAAACACTAGTACTCGATCAAAATGAAGATAAATCTTCATTGTCATTTGTTAATTACTCAGAACAACTTACTTCAATTGAAAAGTTAGCGTCAGACTTGCAAACACAATTAGGGGCTAAATATACGCCAACTGCGATTTTATATTTTAATCCTAAACACGATGGAGACGTAACGATTTCAAATTATGCACAAAGTTCAAGTGTTAAAGTTCTAGTGGGACCTGATCAATTAGATGAGTTCTTTAATAAATTTGTATTCCATGGACGTATTCAATATAACGTAGATGAATTACAAAATGTTATGGATAAAATTGAATCATTTAATTAGTATTAATCCGAGATATGGTTATATCTCGGATTTTTTAATTTTGAGGAGAAGCTTATTAAAATAATAAACTAAACTAATATTAAAGTTTTCAATAATGACAATTATGGGAATAGAGTAGTAATTATTAAAATATAAAGAAAAGAGGTTTCTTTTATGGAAACAATTGAATTTTATAATGGTCACACAATGCCTAAAGTTGGAATTGGTACCTTTAGAGTAGAAAATAACGATGAATGTAAGGAGGCAGTTAAGCATGCAATTGTCTCAGGTTATCGTAGTATTGATACAGCTAAAGTATATGGTAATGAAGAACAAGTTGGTTTAGGAATTAAAGAAGGTCTAGAAGCTACTGGGTTAGAACGTAAAGATTTATTTATTACATCAAAACTATATTTTGAAGATTTTGGGCGCGAAAATGTTGCAAATGCTTATGAAACAAGTATCAATAAATTAGGACTAGATTATTTAGATTTATATCTTGTTCATTGGCCGGGTACTAATGAAGCAATAATGGTTGATACATGGAAAGGTATGGAAGATTTATATAAAGATGATAAGGTTAAAAATATTGGTGTAAGTAACTTCAATGCAGAACACTTTGAAGCATTATTAGCTCAAGTTTCTATTAAGCCAGTCATCAACCAAGTAGAATTTCACCCATATTTTACTCAAAATAAACTACGTAAATATTTAGAAGTACAAAATATCCATATGGAGTCATGGTCACCATTTATGAATGCCCAAATCTTAGGTGATGAAACACTTAATCAAATTGGCAAAGAAGTTAATAAATCGGCAGCACAAGTCGTCATTCGTTGGAACATGCAACATGGTGTCATCGTTATTCCTAAATCAGTTACACCTCAAAGAATAGAGGAAAATATTAATGTTTTTGATTTCGAACTAACAGATGAACAAATGGAACAAATTGATTCTCTAAACAAAGATCAACGCATTGGTCCTGATCCAGCAACATTTGAGGGACATTAATAAAAATACACTTCATAGTTGCAAGATTTAATCTTAAAACTATGAAGTGTATTTATTTATATCGAATAACCAATAAAGCAAGAGATAAACCCTATTACAAATTGTAAAATAGAATAACTAAAAAATTGAACAGGTTTAAAACTTGGCGAAATAAATTGGACGATTTCATAAGACAGAGTTGAAAAGGTTGTTAATCCTCCAAGAACGCCAGTTATAAAAAACAGTGAAAATAATTGATAATCTTGAGCTATCCCATACACGAAGCCAATTAAGAAACTACCAACGAGATTGACTATTAAAGTTGCAATCGGTATAGGTGACGTTATTTTACTTTTAAAGACATCTGCTAACCAAGCTCTGATAACAGCACCAATGCCACCACCTACCATAATAAGTAGTATATGTATCATATAGGTTGCCTCCCTAATTTAACACCTAACCAGCAGAAAAGAATGCCTCCTATATAACTGGTTAAGCCATAGATAAAGAGCAAAGCGATACTATTATTTTGTGACATTGTAACTAACTCAAATTGGAAGGTTGAAAAGGTGGTTAAAGCACCTAGTAGTCCCGTTGTGACACCTTTTTTAATTAGTGGGTTGTTTTTAAAAAATTGAATGGATAACGAAGATAAATATCCCATTGAAAATGCACCCACAATATTCGCAATCAATGTACCGAGTGGTAATCCAGAATTGGCATTAAGAGTTGATAAGACATATCTTAGTAATGCTCCAAATAAGCCCCCAATAAACACAAATAAATATTGCATTTTGTCACACCTATTCATTATTTTTATAACGTTAAACAGTAATCGTTAATTATTTTTAAATTAGAAAGTTAGTTCTGGCATTTAAAAAGTTTACGACAATATACCAAATGTCTTAATTGAGGCATAGATATGGAATACAATCACCAATAAAATGATTATTGGCAAAATTTTACTCGCAATTCTTATCCATCCTTGTTTATCACCTAAATGTTTAATCGCTTTATCTGAGAATAAAATAGAAGCAATTAATATAATCACATTAATGATACTACACGCAATAAGTAAATATTTAACAGAAGTAATTTGCTGACTTAATAGTGGGTTGAATGTATTAAAATAAAAACTTATGATGAGTAAAATTATTGAGATATAGAAGTATTTTTTTGGCTTAGACATAATGTTCCTCCTACCTAATATCATCTAATCATATTACCATATTTTAATTAACATTTAATAGTGACTAGTGAATTTGATAATTAATTTTGTTAAAAAGCAAAACATTCGCCAAGTGTTTCTAAGAATGATATAAATAATTTATAAATATTTTATTGATGCGGAATAGTCTGATCATCATATGAAAAGAAGTATATACATATAAGAAATCTATTGTGATGTAATTTAACTATCATCGTAATCGTAAATAAAGGAGGAAGAATGTAATGGCAAAATTAAATGTCGAAGTATTTGCAGATGGCGCAGATATTGAACAAATGAAAGCAGCATATAAAAATAAAGAGGTAGACGGTTTCACTACTAATCCTAGCTTAATGGCTAAAGCGGGTGTAACAGACTATAAATCATTCGCTGAAGAAGCGGTTAAAGAAATTCCAGATGCATCTATTTCATTTGAAGTATTCGCTGATGATTTAGAAACTATGGAAAAAGAAGCTGAAATATTAAAACAATATGGTGATAATGTTTTTGTCAAAATTCCAGTTGTGAATACTAAAGGTGAATCAACAATTCCGTTAATTAAAAAATTATCAGCGGACAATGTGCGTTTAAATGTTACTGCAGTGTACACTATTGAGCAAGTAAAAGAAATTACTGAAGCGGTAACTGAAGGAGTACCTACATATATTTCAGTATTTGCGGGTAGAATAGCTGATACTGGTGTTGATCCATTACCTTTGATGAAAGAATCAGTAGATGTGGTGCATAGTAAAGAAGGCGTTAAATTATTATGGGCAAGTTGTCGTGAATTATTTAATGTTATTCAGGCAAATGAAATTGGTGCCGACATTATTACATGTCCAGCAGATGTAGTTAAGAAAGTAAATACTAATTTAGGTCGAGATATTAATGAATTATCAGTTGATACTGTAAAAGGTTTCGCTAAGGATATTCAAAGCTCAGGTTTATCTATCCTTTAAAATTTAAAAATTAAAAATAACTCCGTTATATAAGATATTGATTAGAACTTCTACATACAATTAACATTTTCATGTCTGTGTATAGATTCTCTAAATCAATCTCTTTCAGAAACGGAGTATTTTTATATAGTAAAGCTTATGTTTTTTAACTTGTAAGTAATTAAGAACTTCGCTAAAATTTAAAAGAAATCATATTAGAAGGAGATAACCACAAAGTATGAAATATACAGAATTTGAAGAGAAAGTTAAAAAACAATTGTGGTTTTTAAATAAAAAGGAAAAAAAGCTATTACAAAATAATTTAACGCATTACCATAAAGAGGTTGAGGGTAATGAAGGGGATATTCAGTCAAAGAAATATCGCAAACCAATTCAGTACGCAAATCAATTTTTAAAAAATAACATATTTAAACAAAAAGAAGTGGCAAGTTCCACATTGTTATTTTTACTAATTGGAATTGTACTCATTTATGCTCTCTTGCTAGGGGTATTTTTAACAGGGTTTATTACAAGTCTTACTGCAGTGAATTATTTTATAAATCCACAAGTTTCAATGCCAGTTATAAATGTGATTTTAATTTTAATAGGTGCAATACTTCTTGCAATCGTAAGTTTATTACTCATTAAATCAGTTACTGCATTTTTTACAAAAAAATTATTAGAATATAAATTTAATAAATCTGCATAGTTTTTTGTACTAAATGATACAATAATGTACTTTCTTGCCATTTTTTATAAATTAACGAATAGGGTTCATCAACTTGTAATTGGATATTGTTTTCAAAAGTAATGATGACGCCATTTGTAGTAGAAGTTAATCCAATAATTGTTAATGCGTTGATGTAAGTTTGTAAAGGTGCACGTTGATGTTTAATAGGGAAGAGGACAACTTTGTCAGATATATATAAAGGTACTAATTTATTAATTGCTAATAATCGTTTTGCCAACTTTAGCCTTTGCAAATACGATTGATTATGCTGTTCGAAATAATAAATTAGTACCTTTTTAATTGGAAAAGGTAGCACCATGTCATAAGTCGAAAAGCAGCATTTAGTTTTATGTTCACTATGTTGCAATGTTTGAATATAAAGCAAATGGTAAGAATTGTGTGGAATCATATTATTCACCTTTAAAATAATAATCGGTGAGCTTTTTTATGGAAGAGGATTTATACTTTTTAATACTCGATAAAGAGACATGCATTAAGTCGGCAATTTCGAATTGTTTATAGCCTTGAATAAAATAGTTATACCATGCGAGTTCTTGTGCATTTAAAATTTTGGAAATGTCATTATAGTCGAAGAAAGTTATCTCTGTATTAATAGAAGTAATTTGAGGAGTTTGTAAATTATCGACTTCAACTATTTCTGGTTTTAAATTTTCTTTTCTAAATAAGTCAATTAAGTAAAAGTTGAGCCGTTGATAGAGATAAGAGGATAAACAAATATTTGAATTCTTATTGTAATTCTTAGATAATTGCCACAGTTTAATTAGCAATAACTGATAAAATTCATCATAATTATACTTGACGTAATAACGTTTTAACAAATAATGAATAATTCTATGATATTTATGATATATGTCATCAAAATTCATTGTACTTGGAATTCGCTCCTAGGTTAAGTACTTAAACAAAATTTCCGGATATCTAAAATTTAAACTAACTTATTTAAATTATCATTTGCGTAATTTGAAAAAAGGGTGTTAAATAGTAAACATAGAATAATGAAAGTATGCAAAATAATGGTTTAAGTCATAAGTAACTCAGTAATGCGACAATTAATTATGAACATACCTAACATTCATAAATATATTTAAGTTCTAGTCAATTTGTAACGTGGGAGGTATAAATTTGGATTACGCACATTTAAATTTAGAGCATTTTTTTGCAAGAAATGATGATTTAGACATAATTAGGGATCGTTCTGAATTTGTAATGATTAACAATTTCACAAATGAAATGATGTATCGAGATGGTGAAATAGAAGGAACAGTTGATTTAAATCAATATTATTACAAGAATAGATCTCAAGCAGCTAGTTTTATAATGATGGATTATCGCAAAGATAATTAACAATAAATATTTATGCTTTATGGAATCAAGTAATGAAATTCTATATGTTTCATTACTTTTTATTTTGCAAAGTTTCATTTTGATTACTTTTATTTTATGAATATGTAACATTGTAAGTATAAAATTGTTTATAAGAATTAATAATGTTAAACTTTATTATCATAAAGATTTTAAAGAAAAAACAACATTGACCTAAGAGGTGTGAATATGACGAAGCACAAAAAAGGCTCAATTATTAGCCTAGTGGGGTTATTGATTGTTTTAGTCGCAGCAGGTTTTATTTTCTTTACTATGATTTCAGATCAAATATTCTTTAAAAAAGTAAATGAAGAAGAAAAAGTAGAGCATTTAAACGTCACACTAAATAAAGCTGCCGATAAACAAATTGATAATTACACAAGTCAACAAGTCTCTAACAAGAATAATACTGCTTGGAGAGATGCTTCAGATAATGAAATAAAAGCTGCAATGGACAGTAGTAAGTTCATTGATGATGACAAACAAAAGTATCAATTTTTAGATTTATCTAAATATCAAGGTATTGATGAAAACCGTATTAAGCGTATGTTATTCGATCGACCTATGTTATTAAAGCATACTGATGCATTTATTAGTGCTGCTAAAGAGAAACATGTGAATGAAGTTTATTTAATTTCTCATGCTTTATTAGAAACTGGTTCAGTTAAAAGTGAATTAGCCAAGGGTGTAGAAATTGATGGTAAAAAATATTATAACTTCTATGGTGTAGGTGCTCTCGATAGTGATCCTATTAAAACTGGTTCAGAATACGCAAAAAAACACGGTTGGGATACTCCAGAGAAAGCCATCAAAGGTGGTGCTGATTTTATTCACCAACACTTCCTATCACATGATGATCAAAATACGCTTTACAGTATGAGATGGAATCCTAAAAATCCAGGTGAACATCAATATGCTACTGATATTAAATGGGCAGAAAGTAATGCTCAAATTATCGCAGATTTCTATAAAGAGATGAAAACAGAAGGTAAATATTTTAAATTATACGTATACAAAGATGATAATAAACATCAAAAATAAATAATTGTAAGTAAAATAAAGCCAACGATCACACTGATTCAAGCAAGTGATGACGTTGACTTTTTCTTTAATATATTTTATGTTCACAAACATTTATTCGGCTTTATTTTTTCGAGTTATCCAACTAAATGCTATAACAAATACTACGAAAACTTTTAAGAGAAATTTCATTTTAGTTCACCTCATTAACTCAATATTAACATATCAATATAGGATAAAGAAAAATGGAGAATGTTAAGTGCATATAAGTATAAATTATTTTAAGCAATTTATGATATTGATATAATTAAATTATTAAAAATTCTTGTTAGAGAAAATTAAAAGGATGATGAATATATGCGTGTAGCAATTATAGGGATGGGCACAGCTGGTGTTAGTGTACTAAGGCAATTAGTCAAAAATGAAGCGTTTAAAAATCTTGAGGTTGATGTATATGATCATGATAAGAATATGGGGCAGGGTGTACCTTTTCAAAATGACAGCAGCCAATTATTAATTAATTTGCCAACTAAGCAAATGAGTTTGAATTTGGATGATGAAGAAGAGTTCTGGAAATGGTATCAAGAGCAATCAGAATTTAAATTCGATAATCCTAAATATCTTCCTAGGTTTGTATTTGGTCATTATATGAAGTCATACCTATCTAACTACGACTTGTTATTTGATAATTTAACCATTATTAAGCATCCAGTTCGCGAAATTTTTACAAATTCAGAAATTGATGAGACTACATTAACATACTATGTATGTACTTCAGAAGATATGAGTGAATGGAAAGAGTATGATTATATATTCTTAACGACTGGCACATTCGCATATCATGATCCATATAAACTAAAAGGGAATAAAGGTTATATTCAAACACCTTATCCTACATATAATACATTAGATGAAGTGTCTCAATCAGACGATATTGCAATTATAGGCACTGGATTAGCCAGTTTAGATGTAGTTAGATACGTGACTACACATCATCCTAAATTACCAATAACTATGACTAGTCGCTCAGCACATTTACCTAGTGTTAGAGGAAATATGATAGATGTTGAGTTTAAACATTTAACTAAGCAAAAGTTTAATGAATTGAAGTCACAATATTATGGAAATGTACCTTTAGAATTAGCTTTTGAATTATTCCAATTAGAATGTAAAGATCATAATATTGATTTAGAGAAACTAGTATATCGTCGCACAGGAAATACAATTCAAGATTTACAGTATGATCTTGATAGACCTGATGAAATTGGTGTGTTTCAAAGTTTAATTGAAAATATTAAAGAAAATCTAAACTGGATATGGAATAGCTTTAGTCGAGAAGATCAGCAAGACTTTGATAAACGTTTCTCAAAAATTATTCAATTAAATTCTAACCCTATGCCACCTCGTACTGCAGAGTTAATTATAGACTTAATAAATAATCAATCATTAATTGTTAAAAGCGGATTACAAGATATTACTTATAAAGACAACCATTATTTATTGGAATTTAACAATGATGATTATTATTATCAATATGATGTCATTATTAATTCGACTGGATCAAAAACACATTTATCAGATTTAGATGAGGAAGATCAGCTTATTCTTAACCTACAAAACAGACAAATTGTTCAACCACATCCAATGGGAGGTATACAAATTATTCCAGAAACCAATCAAGTCATAAGTCCAAGATATGGAACTCTCAACAATATGATAGCTATTGGGCAAGTAACTAATGGCGTTAATAAATTGCGTAATGGAGTGAAGATGATCGTTGATCAAGCGGTCAATTCTGTAAATTATTTATATGAAAACCAAAGTAAATTTGACCATTTTAGTTCATAATGTAGACATTTACACTTAAATAACTAAATTCCATTATTAGTTACTCTGTTAAATAATATGCAGCGTTGACGGTTTGTAATTTTTAAACAATAAGCGTATGATTAATGTTGTAGTTATTAAACTACGTTAACTCAAACAATCACAATTTCATATGAATTCTTTCGGGGCGGGGTGCAATTCCCAACCGGCAGTAATATAAGCCTGCGACCTGTCAAAGTAAAAGGTAATAACTTTGATGGCTGATCTAGTGAGATTCTAGAGCCGACAGTGAAAGTCTGGATGGGAGAAAGAATGAGTCGTCATTATTTGATAATTATGATGGTTATTTAGCATACACATTTACTAATGTTGTAAGCTTATTTGAATATATTTGGTCTCCCTATGCCTTTAAGCACTTTATTGGTATAGGGAGTTTTGATTATGAGGTGATTTATTGAGTAATTTTATGAAATACGCTATACAACTCGCACAAATGGTTAAAGGACAAACGGGTATCAATCCTCCAGTTGGTGCGGTCGTTGTTAATAACGGCCGAATAGTTGGACTCGGTGCTCATCTAAAACAAGGTGAGAAGCACGCGGAAGTACAAGCACTTGATATGGCTGGAAAGGAAGCAAATGGTGGAACAATCTATATTTCGCTAGAACCATGTACCCACTTTGGCTCAACACCACCATGTGTGAACAAAATTATTGAATTTGGACTAAGCAAAGTTATTTACGCTGTTAAAGATACGACATTACCTTCTGAAGGGGACGCTATTTTAGAACAAGCTGGGATTGATGTAGAACATCAATACTCTGAAGAAGCAGCTGCCTTATATAAAGACTTTTTTAAAGCTAAGTCAGAGCAAATCCCTGAAATTACGATGAAAGTGTCTGTATCATTAGACGGTAAACAAGCAACAGATTTAGGTCAGAGTAAATGGATTACTAATTCAGAAGTCAAACAAGATGTCTACCATTTAAGACATACGCATGATGCTGTGTTGACAGGAAATGGTACAATTAATGCTGATAACCCACTTTACACGACTCGTATTCCAAATGGTAAAAATCCAATCCGATTAGTGCTAGCTAAAAGTGGCAATGTTGACTTTACGAAACAACTTTTTCAAGATTCGTCGAGTGAAGTGTGGATTTATACTGAAAATCAAACGCTTGAAAGTCCAAATCGAAACATAAAGGTTATCTGTATAGATAAATGCGATTTAAAAGATATTCTTAAAGATATATATAAGCGAGGTATTGGTTCATTATTAATTGAAGCTGGTCCTCGTATAACTTCCAAATTTCTCCAAACTGATTTTATTAATCAACTTATTATTTATTACGCCCCGAAAATAATAGGTGGTTCTGGAAAAAATCAATTCTTTCAAACTGCGGATATTATTGATTTAAATGAAACCACTCAATTTGAAATTTCTTCTACTGAGTTAATTAATCAAAATTTAAAAATGATTTTGCGAAAGAAGTGACAACTTATGTTTACAGGTATTGTTGAAGAAATAGGTACTGTCAAAAATATTCGTACTCATCAATCGGTTAGAACATTGGATATAGCTTGTCAAACTATCACAGAAGACATGAACATTGGTGACTCTATTAGTGTGAATGGAGCTTGCTTAACAGTGATTGACTTCACAAGTAATTATTTTTCTGTTCAAGTTATAAAAGGTACTGAAGATAAAACATATCTATCTCAAATCAATAAAAATGATGAAGTCAACTTAGAAAGAGCAATGTCAGGAAATGGGCGTTTTGGAGGTCATTTTGTTTTAGGTCATGTTGATGACAAAGGTGTTATAACACAAGTTAAGGAAACTCCTAATTCAAGGATAGTTTCGATTAAAGCATCTACAAATATCATTAATCAAATGGTCAAACAGGGTTCAATCACTGTGGATGGTGTGAGTTTAACAATTTTCGATTTACGACATGATAGTTTTGATATTCATTTAATACCTGAAACAAGACGTTCAACGATTTTATCTTCTAAACAAAATGGCGACCAAGTTCATTTAGAAACGGATGTTCTTTTTAAATATGTTGAACGAATGATAAGTAGAAATGAGTCAGAGCTTACATTAGATAAGTTAAGAGCATTTGGCTTTTAGGAGGCGTAATTATAGATGGAATTTGACGATATTATGGATGCATTAAATGCTTTAAAACGTGGTGAAAGTATTATTGTTGTGGATGACGAGGATCGTGAAAATGAAGGAGATCTTGTAGCTATAACGCAATGGATGAATGATAATACTATTAATTTTATGGCTAAAGAAGGTAGAGGGCTAATTTGTGCACCAATTAGTAAGGACTTGGCACTTAAACTTAAACTAATGCCTATGGTAGAACATAATACGGATGGTTTTGGAACTAATTTCACAGTAAGTATCGATCACGTTACAACATCAACCGGTATAAGTGCATTTGATAGAATGGCAACGGCACGTGCTTTAATTAATCCAGAATCTGGGCCTGAAGATTTCCATAAACCTGGACATCTTTTTCCACTAATAGCTAAAGAAAACGGTGTGTTGGAACGTACTGGTCATACAGAAGCAGCTGTAGATTTAGCGAAACTAACGAAAGCAGTTCCAGCAGGTGTTATATGTGAGATCATGAATGAAGATGGGACAATGGCTAAAGGTGAACAACTAGAAGTGTTTAAACATCAACATGGTCTTAAAATGATTACTATTGAAAGTTTAGTTAATTATCAAAAAGACAAAGACACTAGTGTTGAGTTAAAAGCAAAAGTTAATATGCCGACAGATCATGGAACTTTTGAAATGTATGGATTCGAATCACCATTAACTAAAGAAGAAATTGTTGTACTTGCTAAAGGAGAACCACGTGCCACAGAAAATGTGCGTATTCATTCTGCATGTTTAACAGGTGATATTTTCCATAGTCAAAGATGTGATTGTGGTGCACAACTAGAATCAGCGATGAAATATATTAATGAGCATGGTGGCATGATTATTTATTTGCCTCAAGAAGGAAGAGGCATAGGGTTAATCAATAAATTAAGAGCATACGAATTAATTGAACGAGGTCATGATACAGTAACTGCCAACCTAGCTTTAGGATTTGACGAAGATTTGAGGGATTATCATATAGCAGCTCAAATTTTAAATTATTTCAATGTACAACAAGTGAATTTGTTAAGTAATAATCCTAAAAAATTTGAGGGATTATCTGAGTATGGTATTAAAGTTGCGGACCGCACACCAATTATTGTAGCTGAAACAGAACATAATCATGATTATATGAATACTAAAAAAATAAAAATGGGACATTTAATTTAGGAGGAATAAAGATGAATTTTGAAGGTAAATTGGTAGGAACAGATCTAAAAGTAGCTATTGTTGTAAGTCGATTTAATGATTTTATAACGAACCGTTTATTAGATGGTGCAAAAGATACACTTGTACGTCACGGTGTGGAAGATAGTAATATAGATGTTGCTTATGTACCTGGTGCATTTGAAATTCCATTAGTTTCTAAAAAACTAGCTCAGAAGGGTAAATATGACGCAGTCATCACTTTAGGTTGTGTAATTAGAGGTGCAACATCTCATTATGATTATGTATGTAATGAAGTTGCTAAAGGAGTATCAAAGGCGAATGATGTAAGCGATATTCCAGTTATATTTGGCGTATTAACCACTGAAAGTATTGAACAAGCGGTTGAAAGAGCTGGAACTAAAGCGGGTAATAAAGGTGCTGAAGCAGCAGTAAGTGCTATTGAAATGGCAAATTTATTAAAACAATTTTAATTAAAAAAATAAATCCTCGACAAAGCACTAGCAGTGTCGAGGATTTATTTTTTTATCTTTTTAATAATCTTGTAAAACCAGAAATAATAAATGCAACTCCAAGGCCTAGGCTAGTGAAAAGACCAATTTTTTTCAATGTTTTAGTTGAAACAAATTCTTGATATGCAAGAGCAAGGTTTTGAGGGCGTTCAGCTAATCTACGCATGAAGTAACCGAACCAATCATTGCCATAAGGAACATAAATTGTGAAATGGTATCCTTGACGAGAAATATCCTCAGCTAATTCACTACGGAATCCGTATAACATTTGGAATTCAAATTGATCTCTATCAATATTATGTGATTTAACAAATTGTTTAACGTGGTTAATTATTTGATCGTCGTGTGTAGCGATTGATGTATAGTTTTTCGCATTTAAAAGACGTTTCTCAATGATTTTTATGTAATTTGCATCAATCTCTTCTTTAGTTTGATATGCAATTTGTTCAGCTTCTTTATATGCACCTTTAACTAATCTTAAGCGCAAATTAGGATATTTTTCAATTAAGTCAATTGCATCATAAAGGTAAGCTTGTATTACTGTTCCAACGTTTCTGAATTCCCCTTTAAGTCTATCTAACACTTCAACAATTTGCTGTAAACTGTCATATTTTTCAGTGTCGATATTAATATGCATATTATCAAATTCGTTGGCTTTAAGTAGAATCTCTCTTAAATTATTATAAGCTAGCTCAGTATCAAATTCACCACCAAGAGAACTTAATTTTACAGACATATGAGCATCGACATTATAATCTTTAATAGCTTGCATAACTTCTAAAATTTCATTCTTAGCTTGAGTAGCCTCTTCAACCGTTCCTACAAACTCGCCAAGATTATCAACTGTAACTGCTATATTTTTATCGTTGAGTCTCTCAATTGTGTCAATTAATTGCTCGATAGTATTACCAGCCACAACTTTATTTGCACCCATTTTAGGACCTACTTTTTTTGCTGTTTCATTTAAATAAGTGCTATTTGATAATGCAATAAAAAAATTCTTAAAAAGTGACATATCCCATTCCTCCATATTACATAAAACTTATAATTTAATAATAGTTTAGCATGAATAGGCGATAGTAGAAAGCGTTTTCAATTATCTGAATACTGTAAAAAAAGGTATAATTACAATATCGAACTAAAATTTGTAATCACTTTGTCTCTAAGATTTACACCAGTCCAAACCAATAATCTGATATAATACATTTATTGAAATATAAGTTAGAAAGGAATTATACATATGTGGAAATGGGAAACTGAACACGATGCTAAAGGTGTCGTGGTTATAGTACATAACATTTTAGAACACACTGGCAGATATGCATACGTCATTACAATGTTAAGACGTAATGGCTATCACGTTATAATGGGGGATTTACCTGGTCAAGGTCAAACTTCTAGAGCAAACAAGGGACAAATTGAGCATTTTGATATCTATCATGAAACACTAATAGAATGGGTTAGAATTGCTAATGAATACAAGATTCCTACTTTTGTCAT
This sequence comes from Staphylococcus sp. HMSC069D12, assembly GCF_001810405.1. Lineage (NCBI taxonomy): Bacteria > Bacillati > Bacillota > Bacilli > Caryophanales > Staphylococcaceae > Staphylococcus > Staphylococcus sp. HMSC069D12. The sequence goes on along the minus strand of NZ_KV801132.1, from coordinate 150,296 downwards.
GGGTGTTGGACTAGGTGGATTAATTTTATTAAATGTACTTGAAAAAACAGAATTACCTATCGAGGGTATGTTACTCCTTTCTCCATTGTTAGAATTTAAAAGAAATAATAAGACACGTAAAAATATGTTAATTTCAAATGTAGGTAAAGGTTCTAAGGACGCACGATTCAAATTAGGTATTGAAACTAAAGATTTAACGCGAAATGATGAAGTTATTGAAGAAACTAAACAAGATGGATTAATGTTAAGAAAAGTAACCTACAAGTGGTATAACATTGTGTTGGAAACAATGAAAGATACAGTTCAACATTCCAAAGATATACAATCTATGCCAACGTTACTAATGTATGGAACTGAAGATAAATTATTGGAATTACGCTCATTCAATGAACTTAAAAATAATTTAAACACTAGTGAATTTTATTTTAAAGTATGGGAAGGCTTCTATCATGAAATTCATAATGAACCTGAACGTGATCAAGTGATGCGTTACGTGTTGACGTTTTTAAATAATAGTGTGAATACAATGGGTTTTATAGTAAATGAAGAAGAAATCGAAGAAGTTTAAAAATCAGAGTGTGTGATGAAGTAATATTTCATGACTACAATGCGAATTCGTCGTAATTGATCAAATTGAGAAACAATTTATAATATTTCTTCATTTCTAGTTATCCTTGAGGAGCTGGGACTAAGAATTCGATGAGAATTCTGTTCTGGCTCCTTTTTGATAAACAATTATATGTAATGCAATTGATTAATGCACAAAGGTAATTCAATATTCAGAAGTTAACATCTTTTAAATTAAATTAAAAATATAATATAATATAAATAGTATATGTTTTTTAATTTTAATTATATTTTGTTGAATTACCAATAAAAATTTAAAGTAATTTAACATATGTTTTAATGTAAGTTAATTTTTTGGAGTTATTATAAATTGTTTAATTACAACGAGAATAATTGGGTAAATATATAATGATAGTTAATTCTATAATTATTTAATCGGGATGTGTACAATTATTTAGGGAGGGAGCAACATGAATAATCAAGCAGGAGAGAATGTATCTATGATTTTGCAGCTTGAAGAAGTGTGTAAAGAAATCAATTCGATTTTTAAAGTAATTTATGAAACTTATGATTTGACCAAAGAAGAGGTTCTCATTTTACTAACTTTATGGGATAAAGGGTCCATGACGTTAAAAGAAATGGATAGTTACGTTAATATTAAATCGTATAAACGTACACGTACATATAACAAACTTGTTCAATCTGAATGGATATTTAAAGAGAGACCATTAGATGATGAACGAACTGTAATTATTCATTTTAATAAAGAGAAGCAAGAACTTAAAGATGAACTACTAAATTTCATTACTTCTACTATTAAGAAACGATATGAAATACTTGAAAATAGTCTAAATTCATTAATGCGTATTTAATCGATTTGATGTTTTAGTTTATATCGTTTTGAATATAATTTAGAGAGATTTTTCGACAAAACAATCCACTCCATAATTAAACTATGGAGTGGATTTTATATATTATTTAGAATTATATCAGAGAAGATGTATGATGTTAGGTTTAGCGTTTCTCAATCGCACATATAAATGGCGCGTGATTCACTTGATTCATAAATTGATATTTAAGAATATGAGCTTTCTCTTGATCAAAATGTTCTAAGAAATCTAATAAAGCATCTCGTTCAATTTGTCCTTCAGCATGCCCATGGTATATAACTAACACGATAATACCTTCAACACTTAAATAATCAAAAATGTTATTAATTGCTTTTATTGTAGTTTCAGGTCTCGTAACAATTGATTTATCACCCTTAGGTAAGTAGCCAAGGTTAAATATCGCTGCATCTATTTGACCTTTAAATTTAATGTCAATGTGGTTCTTAATGTTTTCATGACCATCACGAATTAATGTTACATTATGAAATTCTTTTACTTTTTCGAAAGTTAACTGAATTGCTGAGTCTTGTATATCTAAACCAAAAACATGACCATTTGGAACCTGTTGTGCAAGAAACAACGTGTCATTACCATTCCCACAAGTAGCATCAATGACAATACTATCTTGTTTAATATGGTCTTTTATTAAAGTTTTTGAGAAGGGGAGAATACGTTCTAATTTCATGAGTTAACCTTTACCTCAGATGTATAATGTTTACCCTGATAGGAGTTGCGTCGTGCTAATTCATCATCAATTTCATTTAAAACTTCCCATTTATTAACACTCCACATAGGACCAATCATTAAATCAATAGGACCATCTCCAGTAATTCGATGAATAATCATTTCAGGTGGTAAAATTTCTAATTGATCGCATACTAGATTGGTATAGTCTTCTTGAGACATAAACTCAAGCATTCCTTTTTCATATTGTTTAACCATTGGTGTCCCTTTTAATAAATGAAGTAAATGAATTTTAATGCCTTGAACATCCATTTGAGCTACTTCACGTGCAGTTTCCATCATCATTTGATAGTCTTCACCAGGTAAGCCATTAATAATATGAGTACACACATTAATGTTTTGTTTTCTTAATTTAGCAACGCCTTCATAATAAGTTTGCATATCATGAGCACGGTTAATTAAGTCTGAGGTTTCTTGATGTACAGTTTGTAAACCTAATTCTACCCATAAATAAGTACGTTCATTTAACTCGGCTAAGTATTCTACTACATCATCAGGTAAACAATCTGGTCTGGTTGCTATAGATAAACCTACAACACCTTCTTCTTTTAAGACAGGCTCATACTTTTCTTTTAATACTTCTACTGGTGCATGCGTATTCGTGAAAGCTTGGAAGTAGGCAATATATTTACCCTCACTCCATTTTTCATGCATCCTATCTTTAATTTGTTGAAATTGAACTTCAATTGGATCAGCTCTGTTACCAGCAAAGTCACCGCTACCTGCGGCTGAACAGAACGTGCATCCACCATGTGCAACTGTGCCATCACGGTTAGGACAGTCAAATCCACCATCAAGTGCTACTTTAAAAATCTTTTGACCAAATTTATTTTTTAAATGGTAATTCCATGTATGATATCGTTTATTTTCAAAGGCATACGGGAAATAGTTACCCATAACACATTTTCCTTTCTATCTAACTTAGTTCTAAGTAAAGATTTTAACATACTTTAATGTTATAGTGTTTAATGTAGTTCATCAAAAATATAAAGAGGGGACTAAAAATATGAATATACCTAGATCAGTATGGTGGCTAGTTATAGGCATGGCGCTAAATATAACTGGCTCTAGCTTTTTATGGCCTTTAAACACAATTTATATGAAAGAAGAGCTTGGTAAGAGCCTGACAATTGCTGCGATTGTTCTAATGGTTAATTCATTCGGAATGGTAGTCGGAAACTTACTAGGAGGTTCATTGTTTGATAAATTAGGTGGTTATCGAACAATTATGATCGGTACCGTTACATGTTTAATCAGTACTACGCTTTTAAACTTCTTCCATGGATGGCCATGGTATGCTGTTTGGTTAGTATTGTTAGGCTTTGGTGGCGGAATGATAGTTCCCGCGATATATGCAATGGCTGGTGCAGTTTGGCCTAACGGGGGGAGAACGACTTTCAATGCAATATACTTAGCTCAAAATATTGGTGTAGCAACCGGTGCAGCTATGGGTGGTTTCGTTGCGGAATTAAGCTTTAATTATATTTTCTTAGCAAACTTGATTATGTACGTCTTGTTTGGAATTGTAGCGATAACTCAATTTAATCTTGAATATCATGCTAAAATCAGAACACCTGATAGTCTAGATATCCATAGTAAAGAGAATAAAAAACGTTTCATTGCACTCTTACTACTGTGTGTAATGTTTGCTATTTGTTGGATTGCTTACATTCAATGGGAAACTACAATTGCATCATTCACTCAAGAATTAAATATTTCTATGTCGCAATACAGTATATTATGGACAGTGAATGGTATTATGATTTTAGTTGCTCAACCGTTAATAAGACCAGCAATTATTTTATTAAAAGGTAATTTAAAATATCAAATGTTAGTTGGTATTTTAATTTTTATGCTTTCATTCTTTGTAACTAGTTTTGCCGAACAATTTACTGTATTTTTAATAGGAATGATTATATTAACTTTTGGTGAAATGTTTGTTTGGCCAGCAGTACCAACTATAGCTAATTATTTAGCACCAGAAGGAAAACAAGGTCAATATCAAGGTGTCGTAAATTCAGCTTCAACTGTTGGTAAAGCATTTGGTCCACTAATAGGTGGGGTATTAGTTGATACCTTTAATATGAGTGCGATGTTCATTGGCATCATGTTCTTATTAATTGTAGGAATTATTTTCCTTTCAATCTTTGATAAATGGCTGCCAAAAGGAAAACAATCGCGACAATCAAGATAGAAATTTTATTTATACATGAGTTTAAACAAAATAGTAACTACCACTTGCAATTAGTGCTTGAATCTCATAATATTAAAATGTATTGGAGTAGTAACTTAAGTACTTTTCATCAGAGAGCTAGTGGTGGTGAGAACTAGTGTTAAGAATTAAGTGAACTTACCGTTATTCGATTAAATTATAAACATCTCTTACTATTATAAAGTGCACAATTTTTGTGAATTAGGGTGGTACCGCGGCTAAAAGTCGTCCCTTTAATAAATAATAGTTTGAGGTGTTTTTTTATTTATAGGAGGAAAAAGATTTGGGATATAATCACAAGGAAATTGAGAAAAAATGGCAAAATTATTGGGCAGACAACAAAACGTTTAAAACGAGTGATAATCTAGGACAAAAGAAATTTTATGCATTAGATATGTTCCCTTATCCATCTGGAGCAGGTTTACACGTAGGGCATCCAGAAGGTTACACAGCTACTGATATTGTGTCTAGATATAAACGTATGCAAGGTTATAATGTACTTCATCCAATGGGATGGGATGCCTTTGGATTACCTGCTGAACAATATGCATTAGATACTGGTAATGATCCTAGGGGATTTACAAAGCAAAATATTCAAACTTTTAAACGTCAAATACAAGAATTAGGTTTCAGTTATGATTGGGATAGAGAGGTAAATACTACTGACCCTGAATATTACAAATGGACACAATGGATTTTTATCCAACTGTATAATAAAGGTTTAGCCTATGTAGATGAAGTTGCTGTCAACTGGTGTCCAGCTTTAGGAACTGTTCTATCTAATGAAGAAGTTGTTGATGGAGTTTCTGAACGTGGAGGACATCCAGTTTATAGACGACCTATGAAGCAATGGGTATTAAAAATTACAGAATATGCTGACCGATTATTAGAAGATTTAGATGAACTTGACTGGCCAGAATCTATTAAAGACATGCAACGTAATTGGATTGGACGTTCAGAAGGCGCGCGTGTTTCTTTTAAAATTGAAAATGAAGATGCTAGTATCGATGTGTTTACAACGAGACCAGATACAATTTACGGTACAACTTTCTTAGTATTAAGTCCAGAACATGATCTCGTAAATGTTATTACTTCTGAAGATAAATTAGAAGAAGTAAAAAAATATCAAGAAGACGCATCTAAAAAATCTGACCTTGAACGAACAGATTTAGCCAAAGATAAATCAGGTGTCTTCACAGGTGCTTATGCTATAAATCCATTATCAGGTGAGCAATTACCAATTTGGATTGCGGATTATGTACTTTCTAGCTATGGTACAGGCGCAGTCATGGCTGTGCCCGCGCATGATGAACGTGATCACGAGTTTGCAACTAAATTTGATTTACCTATTATCGAAGTCATTGAAGGCGGCAATGTGCAAAAAGAGGCATATACTGGTGAAGGTCAACATGTTAACTCAGGAGAACTTAATGGTTTAGATAATGAAGCGGCTATTGCTAAAGCAATTGAATTACTAGAAACGAATGGTGCTGGAGAGAAAAAAGTAAATTATAAATTAAGAGATTGGCTATTCAGCAGACAACGTTATTGGGGTGAACCAATACCAGTTATTCATTGGGAAGATGGTACTATGACTACAGTTCCAGAAGAAGAATTACCACTTTTACTACCAGAAACTGATGAAATTAAACCTTCTGGTACAGGTGAATCTCCATTAGCTAATATCGATGAGTTTGTGAATGTTGTTGATGAAAAGACAGGCATGAAGGGTCGTCGTGAAACTAATACTATGCCTCAGTGGGCAGGAAGTTGCTGGTATTACTTAAGATATATCGATCCTCATAATAGTAATATGTTAGCTGACCCAGAAAAATTAAAACACTGGTTACCAGTAGATTTATACATTGGTGGGGTAGAACATGCTGTACTTCACTTACTTTATGCTAGATTCTGGCACAAAGTTCTTTACGATTTAGGTGTAGTACCTACTAAAGAGCCGTTCCAAAAATTATTTAATCAAGGTATGATACTTGGTGAAGGTAACGAGAAAATGAGTAAGTCTAAAGGCAACGTAGTTAATCCAGATGATATTGTAGATTCACACGGTGCTGATACATTGCGATTATATGAAATGTTTATGGGACCATTAGATGCAGCTATTGCCTGGAGTGAAAATGGTCTTGATGGTTCAAGACGTTTCTTAGACCGTGTTTGGAGACTATTCATCAATGAAGACGGTTCATTATCAAATAAAATAGTTGAAAATAATGATAATGGATTAGATAAAGTTTATAACCAAACTGTTAAAAAAGTTACAGAAGACTTCAACACATTAAACTTTAATACTGCGATAAGTCAATTAATGGTATTTATTAATGATTGCTATAAAGCAGAAACGATTTATCAACCATATGCTGAAGGCTTTGTAAAAATGCTGGCACCAATTGCGCCACATATTTGTGAAGAATTATGGAACCGTTTAGGTAATGAAGACACTATTACTTATCAACCATGGCCAACATATGATGAATCATTACTTGTAGATTCAGAGGTTGAAATTGTAGTACAAGTGAACGGTAAAGTAAGAGCAAAATTAAATATTCCTAAAGATACTTCTAAAGATGAAATGGAAACATTAGCATTACAAGATGAAAATGTTAAACTATCGATTGAGGGTAAAGACATTAAAAAAGTAATTGCAGTCCCTCAAAAACTTGTTAACATCGTTGCAAAATAATAATATAAGGAGTTTTAATAATGGAATCTATTACAGTAGATCAATTAAAAGAAAAAGTATTAGAATCTAATCCAGTGAATATTGTGGACGTTCGTACAGATGAAGAAACTGCAATGGGAGTTATTCCTGGAGCTAAAACAATTCCTATGGATCAAATTCCTGACAACTTAAATCATTTTAATAAAAGTGAAACATATTATATTATTTGTGCCGCAGGAATGCGTAGTGCAAAAGTTGTAAAATATTTAGAAGATCAAGGTGTACATGCTATTAATGTTGAAGGTGGCATGAATGAGTGGGGTACTGAAGGTACAGTTATTGATAGCATCTAATTAACATTAAGAGGCTGTGAACTACACCCAGTCAAGTAGACAATTAAATAATTAAAATGAATGGTTGATTTTGTTTTTAGACAAAATCGGCCATTTTTTAATGTAATTCTTTCTGTATTAAAGAAATGAATGTATTTTTCTATTTGTTGCTTAGCCTCTTCAACATTATTAAAAATAAATCGTTTGTTGCCTTTGAAAATCTCACTTTTAATCGTCCCCCAAACCCATACCATAGGACCATTATCTATACATCTACTAACACGAGACATACTATGAAACATACCGTTTTGTTCTAACTTATATTTAAATAACTTGGAAGTATACTGAAAACCACAGTCACTATGAAACAATATACCTTTGGTATTTTGAACTTGTTGGACTGCTTTCTCCAATGTGCTGAAAACTAACATATTATTATTAGATAATTCTAATTCATAGCTAACAATTCGCTTAGTCCCTAGATCATAAATAGCACTTAGATAAATTTTACGACCATCTTTGATTTTAAATTCTGTGACATCTGTTAACCAAGTTGTATTCGGTGATGCAACTTCAAATTGGCGATTGAGTATATTGACTGCTGTAATTTGTGGTGTTGAACGACGGTAAGGTTTGCGCTTAAATCGTATTACTGCAGCTAATTTGAGTGTTTTCATCAAACGGTAAACACGTTTGTAATTTACTTTTTTATTTAAATATTTTCTAATATAGATATAAACACGGCGATATCCATATATGCCCTTATACTTATGATAAATGGTTTCAATGTTTTGTTTAAGTTGTTCATTGTCCATTTCTCGTTTAGTGGGTTTACGATGGCACCACTTATAATAACTTGACCTAGAAATACCTAATACATGACATAATTGTCGAATCGGATATTGATTCTTTAACGTTTCGCTTGTTTTGTACGACGTGATTTGTTGTATTTGCGAATCATCTCCCTTTCTATTTCATTGTATTTTTTTAAAACATTATTTTCCATTTCTAGTAATCTACTACGTTCTTTTAATACTCTGATTTCTGCTTCTTTTTGCTCTTCTGATGTCAATATAGATTGCGGTTTGCCTTTGCCACGGCCATCTACTAATCCATCACTTCCATGAGCTTGATATTTTTGGATCCACTGATAAATATGGTCGTATGTGATATTAAAGTGTTCTGCAACTTCTCTATATGATTGTTTGTGATTTAAGTAATATTCAACAATTGCGACACGTTCTTCGAATGTGGTTTGTCTTGCTTTCATGATATACACCTCAGATTTAGGAGATTGTTTTTTAATCTCTTTTCCTTCAGTATCCATTTTTATCCAACTTTTAACTTGTGTCGAACTACAAATATTGTATTTTATGGCGAGATCTTGAGCGGATTGATTTGAATTAAAACATTCATTTACAATTTTTAATTTCAAATCCTTGGGATAATGATTGTAGTGATCTTTTGGAAGTAGTGTTTCAATTCCATGAGTTTTATAATACTTGTATTTTGGATATAAAGTATTGATATTAATATCTATTTTTTAATGTATCGATTAAATACTGGAATGAAATACCTTTTTCATATTCTTGAAACATATATAGTAGTAAGTCTACATCTACTTTAGGATGGCTTGTCATAAAAAAGCCCTCTTCAAAGTTTTTCATTTTTTCAATGTCTACTTTGAAGGGAGCATATCACTGACTAATATGTCAATCTCTTTTTTTGTGATCATATTTTATAATATTTTTAAAAGAATAATTAAATATACACTAGCGTACAATAATCAATAGTGATAGAATAATTTCGTAAGTGGTCAAATAGTGTACAGACTATATTTTGACAAATTCATTAAATCAAAGACATCAAGATCAGACTACAAGGAGGATATTTAATGAATCTATTTAAAAAACAAAAATTCAGTATACGTAAATTTACAGTTGGGACGTTCTCAACAGTGATTGCTACTCTAGCATTTATCACTCACACAGGACATGCAGCTGAATTAGATGAGCATAGTCAATTAGCTCAACAAAAAATTACTGAATCAAAAAATACGGAAAACTTAAATCAACATCAACCAGATGCTATTAAAGATTCATCTAAAAGTGAATCTAAGATAGATGATAATACTACTTTAAATAGAGAGGCTGTTAGTGAGACTACTGAAGTTCCAAATAAAACTCAAACTACAAATAGCGCAGAAAATATAAATAGCACTGAAATATCTGACAAAGATAAAGATAAGTCAAAAGTTAAAGATAATAATGTTGATACAAATCAACCAATTCTAGAGAATAATAAATCCAATAAGGATAGTAAAGCGACAACAGTTCACAAACGAGCGAAACGTGATGCTAATGATGTAACTTCAAATACTCAAACACAACAAGACCCAATGGCTATTAATGAAACAAACTCAGGTCAAGTCGTTAACGGTAACTTTACTGATACATCTAACGGAGCTGAAATTCCAACAGCAAATACAGAATCTGCAATGGATGAAGCAAGTAAGATTCCTGGATGGAAAGTAGTCAATAGCCAACAAACACAAATACCATTAGTATGGGGACCAAAAGTCTTACCATCATACACTTATATCACATTCGATAAGACTAATAATAAAATTGGTGCTGTATTATCTAAGTATAGCGATAATTTATCTTACGGAAGACCAGATAATAGTGTAGGACCGATATGTCAAGATATCGATGTTACACCTGGTTCTGAATTACAATTTCATTACTTAGGTTCCTCAATAGGTAATATTTCTGGGTTTAATAGTGCACGCATGTATATATATGATGCTAATAATCCATCAACATTATTGTATAAAGGTACGCCTAAAACAAGTAACCAAGCTTTCGGTATTTTTAAAGGTGTTTTTAATGTACCTGAAAACATTTCAAGAATTAGATTACAATTTGAGTCTTTAGTGAATGTCAGTCATGACACTTATAATGGACATCGTTTACTTAAAGGTCCTAATAACTTTGGTGGTGGTGTAGTTGCGGATGTTTCTGTTAATACTGGTGCTTATTTAAAAGTGAGTGCAGTTCAAACTGAATACCAAGCTAACTCTACATCTGATAGTTCACCTGTTGTAAATGCTAAATTAAATGTTTCTATTGAGAACAAAGGTCACTCTAGTTCTAACAAAACACAATATAAAGTTGTATTACCTGAAGGGGTGACTTTTGTCTCAGCTGAGAATGCAACTGGTACATTTAATGAAGGTACTAGAGAACTTACGCTTAATATTAATCCAATAGATACTGGTACTACTCGAAATATTTCTTATACTGTATCAATACCTACTACAGTTCCAATTAAAAAGGATTTTAATGCGAATCTAATTTATCAAACTGAAGGTATTAACATGAACCGTAAAAATGGTTCAAGAGACTTTGCTGTGCAAACACCTGGTGACAACAACTACTTAAGATATGGTGGTAATAATGAATTTATTATTACTGAGAGTGATCAAAGACAAGGTAGTACAATAGCTCCAACGCAATCTGTAACTGTCAATATGTATAAAGATGCCATTAATAGTAAAATTAGTGAAATTGAAACTGAACTTGGTCAAGTTAATCAAAGTAATTATTCTACAGAAGCATGGAACAATCTACAAACAGCACTCACAAGTGCAAAGGTTGTAAAAAATGAAACAGATGCTACACCATTAACCGATAGAAAGAACCAAGCAGAAATCAATAACTTATTATTAAACTTAGAGAAAGCAAAAGCTAAATTTGATATAGATAAAGCAGCTAAAGCTAGAGAAAGTGTTATCAATAGTAATACTGAAGCTACAACTGAAGAAAAACAAGCTGCTTTAACCAAATTACAAAATAAATATAACGAGAATAAAGCTGAAATTGATAAATTAACTATTAGTAATGATATCGCTCCACTAAAAGAAAGCAGTATCTCTCAAATCAATTTAATTAATGTAACCGCTACTAAAAAAGCTGAAGCTAAACAAGCAATTGAAGCGGCTTTAACCCAACGTAAAGTATACATTGACGGTCATTATGATGCGACACAAGAAGAAAAAGAGGTAGCAATGAATAAAGCTACTGAAGAAGCAAATAAAGCAAAAGCTTTAATTGATCAAGCTACATCAAACAATGATGTAGATCAAGCGCAAACTAATGGTATAGATATTATTAATACTATTGATGCGGTTGTTACAAAAAAAGCAAATGGTAAAAAGGCTATAGAACAAGCAGCTGAAGCGAAAAAAGCTTTAATTAATCAATTGAGTGATGCAACACAAGAAGAAAAAGATGCAGCAATTCAAAGGGTAACAGATGAAGTTAGAAAAGCTGACAGACTCATAGACCAATCTACCACTAATGATGGTGTTGATGAATTTCAAGCGCATGGTATTAGTGCAATTAACAATATTCAACCAGAAATAGTTAAAAAATCAGATGCTAAACAATCTATTGATATAGCGGTCTTAAATCAAAAGGCATTAGTAAATAATAACAATGAGGCTACTCAAGAAGAGAAAGATGTAGCTTTAGCCAAAATTGATGAAGCGGCTAAACAAGCAAAGGCTGCAATTGATGCTGCAACTACAAATAACGCAGTAGATGAAGCAACAACCAACAACACTACAATAATTTCTGGAATTCTTCCTGATACGGTTAAGAAAGCAGCAGCAAGAAAAGCAATTGACGATGCTGCAACTGCAAAAAAAGAAGCTATTAATAATACGCCGAATGCGACAGAAGAAGAAAAAGTAGCGGCAAAAGTTAAGGTCGATGATGCAGTAACAGAAGCGAAGAAAGCAATAGACCAATCAACAAATAACGCCGGCGTAGATAACGCAAAATCAAATGGTGTAGAAGCAATCAATCACGTCCAACCAACGGTTGTTAAGAAAGATGAAGCGAAAACAGCGATTGATAATGCAG
>NZ_KV801132.1:0-137846 GCF_001810405.1 Staphylococcus sp. HMSC069D12 | reverse complement strand
GCAAATAATGCGAAAGCGTCAATAGACCAAGCGAGAAATAACAATGATGTAGATACTGCAAAAACAAATGGAATAGAAGAAATCAATCACGTCCAACCGACGGTTGTTAAAAAAGATGAAGCGAAAACAGCGATTGATAATGCAGCACAAGCGAAGAAAGCGGAAATCGATCAAACACCAAATGCGACAGAAGAAGAAAAAGCAGCAGCGAAAGCGAAAGTTGATGAAGCAGCAAATAATGCGAAAGCGTCAATAGACCAAGCGACAAATAACGCTAGCGTAGATAACGCAAAAACAAATGGAATAGAAGAAATCAATCACGTCCAACCGACGGTTGTTAAAAAAGATGAAGCGAAAACAGCGATTGATAATGCAGCACAAGCGAAGAAAGCGGAAATCGATCAAACACCAAATGCGACAGAAGAAGAAAAAGTAGCGGCAAAAGCTAAGGTCGATGAAGCAGTAACAGAAGCGAAGAAAGCAATAGACCAAGCAACAAATAATGGTGATGTTGATAACGCAAAAACAAATGGCGTAGAAGCAATTAATCACGTCCAACCAACGGTTGTTAAGAAAGACGAAGCAAAAACAGCGATTGATAATGTAGCACAAGCGAAGAAAGCGGAAATCGATCAAACACCAAATGCGACAGAAGAAGAAAAAGCAGCAGCGAAAGCGAAAGTTGATGAAGCAGCAAATAATGCGAAAGCGTCAATAGACCAAGCGACAAATAACGCTAGCGTAGATAACGCAAAAACAAATGGAATAGAAGAAATCAATCACGTCCAACCGACGGTTGTTAAAAAAGATGAAGCGAAAGCAGCGATAGACAAGGCCACTGAAGCTAAGAAAGCGGAAATTGATCAAACACCAAATGCGACAGAAGAAGAAAAAGTAGCGGCAAAAGCTAAGGTCGATGAAGCAGCAAATAATGCGAAAGCGTCAATAGACCAAGCGACAAATAACGCTAGCGTAGATAACGCAAAAACAAATGGAATAGAAGCAATCAATCACGTCCAACCGACAGTTGTTAAAAAAGATGAAGCAAAAACAGCAATTGATAATGTAGCACAAGCGAAGAAAGCAGAAATTGATCAAACACCAAATGCGACAGATGAGGAGAAAGCAGAGGCAAAAGCGAAAGTTGATGAAGCAGTTAAAATTGCGAAAGAAAATATTGATAAATCTTTAAACAATAACGAAGTCGACGAGTCTTTAAATAAAGGTGAATTGAAAATTAAAAATGTTCAAACTACAGTTATTGCGAAAGAAAAAGCGATCAAACATCTTATGGATATTGCAACAAAACAAAAAGCAAAAATTGATTCAAATCAATTTGCAACTGATGAAGAAAAATCGACTGCGAAACATAAGATTGATCAAATTATAAATAAAGCTTACGCAGCAATCAAAAAAGCAAAAAGTAATAGTGAAGTAAATAATATTGATGATAAATATAGTAAGTTAATTTCAGAAACAAATACTATAGCTAAAGCTAAACATGATACTCTATTAAAGCAAATTGTTGAAGAAAAAGAGGTTAAACTTAATAATATTAAATTTAATATTGTAAAAAGTACTGAAAAAGTGAATGAAATACAAAAAGAAGAATCTAAAAATAAAAAAGAAAAAGTAAATTATAAATTAGAAGTAACTAAGTTTAATGGAAGCTCACAATTGCCTAATACAGGTGTGAATATGACATCTAACGTCGTACCATTAACTCAACTATCCTTAATAAGTGGATTATTCTTGCTATTAATATCAAAACGAAGAAAAAATGCTAAATAAGATTGAATTGCACTATTTTTGACAATCAAATTAAAGATTAATAGAACTTCCTTCAAACATTTTGAATACCAATATGTTTGAAGGAAGTTCTTTTTATTCTATTTGAAATATGGCTGCTTCATTTCCCGCTACATGGCCGGTAACTAAAGCACTTGTGATATTATATCCTCCAGTATAACCGTGAATATCTAAGACTTCACCACATAAAAATAGTCCTGGTTGAATTTTAGACATCATTTTTTTAGGCAAAATTTCTTTTAAACTTACACCACCACCAGTTACAAACGCTTTATCAATTGGTAGTGTCCCATTAACTTCAAAAGTAAACGCTTTAAAGCATTCAACTAATTGTTTAAGTTGCTGATTTGATAAATGATGAAAAGTAGTATTTTCATCAATTTGAGCTTGTTTTAGCATAAATAGAAGATACCTTTCTTCTATTAACCCTCTCAAACTATTTTTTATATATTTGTCAGGTTCTTCACTTAAGATGGATGTTATCTTCTCTTCTAGTAGATGATTTTTAAATTCTGGAAACACATCTAATTGCATTTTAATCTCTTTTTTCTTTTGGTTTTTTTGTTCTTTATAAACAAATTGACTACATCTTAGCGCTGCAGGACCACTTATACCAAAGTGAGTGAATATCATATCCATTTTATGACTTATTCTTTTTTTACCATTTTTCTTAAGAACAGATAATTCTATGTCTTTTAGGCTTAAACCTTTAAGTTCTTTAGATTTAATAAAGGACTCTGCTGAAGTTATAGGGACTTCAGTAGGGAAGAGTTCAGTGATACTATGTCCTAATTTTTTAGCAAACTTATAGCCATCACCCGTTGAACCTGTTTGAGGGACACTAGTTCCACCAGTTGCAATAATGACACTTTTACTTAAAAAAATACCTTTATCAGTTATAACGTTAAAAGTCCCGTTATCTTCTACGTTAATATCATTGACGATAGTTTCCTCTTTTATGTCAACTTTATTTTGTTTTATGGTATTTACAAGTGTATCAACTACATCTTGAGATTTATTTGTGACAGGGAACATACGGCCATGGTCTTCTTCTTTTAATTTGACGCCTCTGGATTCAAAGAAGTTGATTATCGATTCATTATCAAATACTGAAAAGGGGCTATATAAAAATTTTCCATTACCAGGGATATTTTTTATTATTTCTGCGTAAGGTAAACGATTTGTAACATTGCATCTACCACCACCTGAAATTTTAAGTTTTCTACCCAGACCTTTTTTCTTCTCTAATAAGAGTACATTTTGACTTTGTTCTGATGCAGCAACCGCTGCCATAAGCCCACTAGGTCCACCACCTATAATAATCGTTTGATACATAGAGTAACCTCCATTTGTTAATCATAGTTCTCTTATTATAAATTAAAATACGTTTGAATTCTCAATAAATTTAGTTATAATTTAAGATTGGTTCATCATTAATTAATTATATATCTTGATTTATTATGCGTTTAAACTTAAATTTAGTAAAACTATTAAAGTAATTAGTAAACAATTAGTATTTTGTGATATATTTTATAGTAATGCAAGCCCTTAAAAATTACAGGTTTTAAATTAAATAATTTGATTATTAAAAAGGCAGGAAGATTAAATATGAGTGAAAATAAGGAAATGGTAAGAGGTACCTTTCTTATTACATTAAGTATTCTTATTACTAAAATTTTAGGTGTACTTTTTGTAATTCCTTTTTATGCCATTATGGGTGCAAATGCGGAAGAAAAGTTAGCACCATTCAACTATGCTTATGTTCCATATAATATTGCAATTGCTGTAGCAACCGCAGGCATACCGTTAGCTGCTTCAAAATTTGTAGCTAAATATAATGCCTTAGGTGCGTATAAAGTCGGACAAAAATTGTATAAATCGAGTTTTATAGTGATGTCCATTTCTGGAATAATTGGATTTTTAATATTATTCTTCTTAGCACCAGACATTGCTGCTTTAACGTTAGGACGCAAAGAAGGCAAAGGCGGTTGGACAATCGATGATATCACATGGATTATCCGAGTTATTAGTATGGTAGTTATGTTTATACCATTACTTGCTACTTGGCGTGGAGTATTTCAAGGTTATGAATCTATGGGTCCTACAGCTGTTTCAGAAGTAACAGAACAAATTGCTAGAATAGTTTTTATTCTTATAGGTAGTTTTTTAGTATTAAATGTTTTTCATGGTTCTTATCTACAAGCAAATGGTATAGCAACATTTGCAGCTGCTATAGGTGCAATTGCTGGTTTGTTAACGCTTTGGTATTACTGGCGTAGACGTAAACCTCATATTCAAAAAATGGTAGCTTCTGATCATACCTGTTTGGACGTGCCATACACAAAAATGTATAAGGAAATTATTTCATATAGTATTCCATTTGTTATTGTGAGTTTGAATTTTCCTTTATTTAATTTAGTGGATCAATTTACACATAATAATGCACTAGATGCAGCAGGGTTTCATACGAATAAGGACTATTTCTTTACAATTTTAAACTTTACAACAAATAAAATTGTTATGATCCCAACATCTTTAGCTGCTGGATTTGCTGTTAGTTTAATACCATTTATTACCAAAACTTTTGCAGAGGGTCGCTTAAATGAAATGCATCGCCAAATTAAAACTTCAATTGGTGTATTGATGTATATAACGGTTCCGGCAAGTCTAGGTATAATGGCATTGTCTTCACCGTTATATACAGTATTTTATCAATACAATCCAGATGGTAATAAAATATTATTTTATTATGCGCCTGTTGCAATATTAATTTCTCTATTGAGTGTTACTGCCTCAATGTTACAAGGAATAAATAAACAAAAATTAACAGTTTTTGTAATTTTAGGCTCAGTATTTGTTAAATTAATCTTAAATATTCCTTTAATTATGATATTCCATACATCAGGAGCTGTTTTAAGTACTGCAATCGCATTAACGGTTGCCAATGTTGCAAACTTAATGATTTTAAAAGTTTATGCCAAGTTCCACTTTACAGATACATTGGTTCAAGTTGCTAAAATTTTCATTTATAGTTTAATCATGATGATAAGTGTTGAAGTAGTCTACTTCTTACTAAGCTTATTTATTTCTGTAGATCGAAAATCTGGTGCATTTATAATACTAATTATAGGTGTTATAGTTGGTGGACTGATTTATGGAACAATCACAATCAAGAACAGATTAGCTGATGAGTTTTTAGGGGATTTACCTGGTAAGATTCGTCGTAAAGTTGGGTTCCTAAGATGAGATTAGATAAATTTTTAGCAAACATGGGTGTTGGAACGCGTACTGAAGTTAAACAACTTTTAAAAAAAGGAAAGGTCACAGTTAATACTTCAGTCGAGAAGTCACCTAAATCTTATATTAACCCCACAGAAGATATGGTTTGTGTAAATGAAAAGCAAGTTGAGTTCGTTAACAATGTTTATATTATGCTAAATAAGCCAAAAGGTTATATTTCAGCCACACACGATGAATCAAATCGAACAGTAATTGATTTAATTCCGGAATACCAACATCTAAATATCTTTCCAGTTGGAAGGCTAGACAAGGATACTGAAGGTTTACTACTCATTACAAATGATGGTCAATTTAGTCATAATTTAATGAGTCCCTCTAAACATGTTTCTAAGACATATGAAGTGACATCGCAAAATCCCGTTACTAAAGCTGATATTGACGCATTTAAGAAAGGCATCATCCTTTCTGACGGTCCAGTCAAACCAGCACAATTAACTAGAATAAATGAAACTACATCACAGGTTACAATTTATGAAGGTAAATATCATCAAGTTAAAAGGATGTTTCACGCCATTGAAAATGAGGTATTAGAATTAAAACGTCTTAAAATCGCTAAGTTGGCGTTAGATGAAAATCTCAAATCTGGAGAGTATAAGTTACTTTCAGATAAAGAATTAAAACTTTTACAGCATTAACAAAGGAGAAGGTGTTTAATATGGCTAAAACTACAGGTTTATTTAGAATAATTGCTGGTGTTGGCGCTGCAGCTGCAGCAGTAGTATTATCTCGAAAAGAAAGTAGAGATAAATTAAAAGAACAATATAATAAATATAAAGAAGATCCAGAGGGATACAAAGAAAGCGCAAGAGGCTTAGCAAGTCAATTAAGTTCTAAAGCTAATGAAACAATTCAAGAAGTTAAAAATAATCCTCAAGACTATGCTAATCGTTTAAAAAATGATCCAAAATCATTTTTAGAAGAAGAAAAATCAAAATTTACTAATTTAGATGCTAATAAAGAAGATTCATTAGAAGAAGGTAAATTTGATGATGAAGGTGGCGCAACTGTTAATAACAATTTAAGAGTTGTCACTGAAGAAGACTTAAAGAAAAATAATAATGCATTAGAAGATAAAGATTAATCTTGATTTTATCTAAGATGTTTTTGAACCTGAACATTGAAAAATGTATTAGGTTCTTTTTTATTTAATAAGAAGATACATTTGAAAACAAGTAACTATAATTATTACTAAACATGCTAACGTACAATCTTGTTAAATATAACTCCATATAAGGGGGTCAAATGTATAAATTTAATATAGTTAATAATATTTTTTATAAAATCTATAAATATTCTGACATCTTACTGTAATTTATCTCCATAGTTATGTAAAATAAAATGTATATCTATTGAAAAGGAAGTTGATCTCGAATGTGGAAAGAAAAAGTTCAAGAATATGAAGGTCAAATTATCGATGATTTGAAAGGTCTACTTTCAATTGAGAGTGTCAGAGACGATTCAAAAGCATCTGATGAAACTCCAGTTGGTCCTGGACCACGACAAGCACTCGATTATATGTACGAAATTGCACAAAGAGATGGTTTTTCTACCCATGATGTAGATCACATTGCAGGCAGAATTGAAGCGGGCAAGGGTGACGATGTATTAGGCGTTTTATGCCACGTTGACGTTGTACCCGCCGGAGATGGTTGGGATTCAGACCCATTTAACCCAGTTGTAACTGATGATGCAATTATTGCTAGAGGTACGTTAGATGATAAAGGTCCTACAATAGCTGCTTATTATGCAGTTAAAATTTTAAATGATATGAAAGTTGATTGGAAGAAACGCATTCATATCATTATAGGTACGGATGAAGAATCCGATTGGAGATGTACTGAAAGATATTTCCAAACTGAAGAAATGCCTACATTAGGATTTGCACCGGATGCAGAATTTCCAGCTATTCATGGTGAAAAAGGTATAACAACTTTCGATTTAGTCCAAAATAGCACTTCTGAAGACCAAGATGAACCAGATTATGAATTAATATCGTTTGAATCTGGACAACGTTATAATATGGTGCCAGATCATGCACAAGCTAGAGTATTTGTAAAAGAAAATATGACAGACGTTGTACAATATTTTGAACACTACTTAGACCAAAATAAATTACAGGGTGAGAGTGTTGTTGATAGTGGTGAGTTAGTTTTAACGCTAGAAGGTAAAGCTGTTCATGGTATGGACCCTTCATTAGGAGTTAATGCCGGTTTATATTTATTAGATTTCTTATCAACATTAAATTTAAATCAAACGGCAAGAGAGTTTGTAGACTTTAGTAATCGTTATCTTCATGAATCACACTTTGGTGAGAAAATGGGTATGAAATTCCATACAGACGTCATGGGTGATGTAACAACAAATGTTGGTATAATTTCTTACGACAATAAACAAGGTGGACGTTTTGGCATAAACTTACGCTATCCTCAAAAATTTGAGTTTGAAGAAGCAATACAACGATTTACAAAAGAAATTAAAGCATATGGATTTGACCTTGAATTAGGAAAAGTTCAACAACCTCATTTTGTAGACAAAAATGATCCATTTGTACAAAAATTAGTTAAAGCTTATAGAAATCAAACTGGTGATATGTCTGAACCATATACAATAGGTGGAGGAACATATGCTAGAAATCTTGATAAAGGTGTAGCGTTTGGGGCTATGTTTGAAGATTCAGAGGATTTAATGCATCAAAAGAATGAGTATATAACTAAAAAGCAATTGTTCAACGCGACAAGTATCTATTTAGAAGCAATTTATTCGCTATGTGTGGAGGGATAATCTATGACAAAAGTTTTTATTAACGGCGAATTTATCGACCAAAATGAAGCTAAAGTATCTTATGAAGACCGTGGTTATTTATTTGGTGATGGGATTTATGAATATATTAGAGCATATGATGGGAAATTATTTACAGTAACAGAACACTTTGAACGATTTATTAGAAGTGCAAGTGAAATTCAATTAGATTTAGGCTATACTGTCGAAGAATTAATAAATGTAGTTAGAGAATTATTAAAAGTAAATAATATTCAAAATGGTGGTATCTATATTCAAGCTACGCGTGGTGTAGCACCAAGAAATCACTCGTTCCCAACTCCAGAAGTAAAGCCGGTTATTATGGCATTTGCTAAAAGTTATGATCGTCCATATGATGATTTAAAAAATGGTATTAATGCAGCTACTGTTGAAGATATTAGATGGTTACGTTGTGATATTAAAAGTTTAAACCTTCTAGGAAATGTACTTGCAAAGGAATATGCGGTTAAATACAATGCTGGTGAAGCAATTCAACATAGAGGGGAAACTGTTACAGAAGGCGCTTCTAGTAATGTATATGCGATTAAAGATGGTGCCATTTATACGCATCCTGTTAATAATTACATTTTAAATGGCATTACTCGTAAGGTTATTAAATGGATTTCTGAAGATGAAGATATTCCTTTTAAAGAAGAAACATTTACTGTTGAATTCTTAAAAAATGCTGATGAAGTCATTGTTTCTAGTACATCTGCTGAAGTGACACCAGTTGTTAAGATTGATGGTGAACAAGTTGGTGACGGTAAGGTAGGTCCTGTTACTCGTCAATTACAAGAAGGCTTTAATAAATATATTGAATCTAGAAGTAGTTAATTCATTAAAATAATTAAATTGAAGAGCGTACTAATTCTTAAAAGATAGAATTATAGTACGTTCTTTTTTATTTTTCAGTTTGAATAAATTAAATGAATTAAATTAAAAATACTCAGTTTAAAGATATGAAAATGTGTTATAATGAAACCTAAAGATTGAATCGAATTTTAGCTAGTATCGACTAGTAAAATGTATCTTTTTGTTTCTCATTTTCAGTTGAAAAAGAAGGCTAAAAATTATAAAATCAACATTGAGTGATAAAAGAGACGTATTTATTTAAATAAGTGTTAGGGGACAATAACATATCATTTAAAATTATGACTTATATGTAAAAACATAACTATTTTGAAATATATAATCTTTTTTCCAACAAATGATTATAATAAATTAGAATATATGGCTCTTGAAAACTATATTTCTCGAGCCATTTTCTAATTGAAAGTGAGGTGAACGAGTTGGAGCAGTTTTATCAATTAGGGTGGACACTTGATTCTGCAGGTGGCGCTTCAGGTGAAGCATACATGGCTGAACAAGATGGACAAAAGCTATTTTTAAAGCGTAATTCTAATCCATTTATAGCAGCGCTCTCAGCTGAGGGGATTGTACCTAAATTGGTTTGGACTAAACGTATTGAAACAGGTGAAGTAGTTACAGCGCAACATTGGAAAAATGGCAGAGAACTAGAACCTGATGAAATGTATCAATCACGAGTTGCTGCATTATTAAAAAAGATTCATGGTTCAAAACCTTTACTCAATATGCTTAAACGAATGGAAATGGAACCAATCACACCTAATATTATGTTAAAAAAGATTAATGCTTCATTATCAAGAGAAGTATTAACACATCATATTATTCGCAAATCATTAACATATTTAGAAGAACACATACCTAACCTAGATTCTCGCTTTTTTACTGTTGTACACGGAGATGTGAATCATAATAATTGGTTATTATCTGATCGGGATGAGTTGTTCTTAGTAGATTGGGAAGGTGCAATGATTGCTGATCCTGCAATTGATATTGGAATGCTGCTTTATAACTACGTTCCCGAAAAAAACTGGTCAGACTGGTTTAAAACATACGGTGTAGAAGAGAGCATTGAATTAAACAAGCGTATGAAATGGTATACGGTAATTCAATCAATCGGAATGGTTCAGTGGTATGAAGAACAGAAAAGATTTAAAGATATGAATAATTGGTTGAAATTCTTAAATGAGGTTATGAATAGTAATTTATTTATCTAAGGGAGATTTCGTGTATGAGAGTTCGCTATAAACCATGGGCGGAAGATTATTTGAAAGAACATCCTAATTTAGTTGATATGGATGGGGTGCATGCTGGAAAAATGTCAGAGTGGTTTGATAAAGAGCAACCGATTTATATAGAAATTGGATCTGGTATGGGGCAATTTATAACAACACTAGCTTCTAAATTCCCAGAAATAAACTTTGTTTCTATGGAACGTGAAAAAAGTGTAATGTATAAAGTGTTGGATAAAGTGAAGGAACTAAACCTGACAAATTTAAAAATGATATGTAATGACGCTATAGAGTTAAATGAGTATTTTAATGATGGTGAAGTCTCTCGAATCTATTTAAATTTCTCAGATCCTTGGCCAAAAAAAAGGCATGCTAAACGTCGATTGACATATCATACTTTTTTAGCTTTATATCAACAAATTTTAAAAGAAGATGGAGAAATTCATTTTAAAACGGATAATAGAGGTTTATTCGCTTTCAGTTTAGAAAGTATGTCGCAATATGGGATGTACTTTACGAAGTTAAATCTAAATCTACATGACGAAGATGATGAAGATAATATTTTGACAGAATATGAAAAGAAATTTTCTGAAAAAGGTTCTAGAATTTATCGTATGGAAGCGAAATTTCATAAATCTATTAAACATTAGTTAGTAAAATTTCAATAATAAGTACTATTGAAATAATGTATTACAAATATTAAATTAGTGATAGAATAATGAAATTAACAACAATAAAATATACTCAGTTCTAATCACCCTACAGGAGTGGTACAATGATTCATTATGAATAATGTACCACTCCTGTTTATTTATTTTTAAAGTGGATATTGTATTGTAACTTAGATTGATATCTGAACACTTAATAGATAAAAAGACAAATGGAAGGTGTTTAATATGAAATTAGGCGCATTTAACATCAATTATTTAAATGGTGGTATGACGCAAATGGATGGTGGGGCCATATTTGGAGTAGTTCCTAAACCATTATGGACTAAACGATATGCTGTTAATGAGAAAAACCAAGTTCCAAATTTAACTTACCCAATTTTAATTCAAACAGGGGATAAAAATATTTTGATTGATGCTGGAATTGGTAATCATAAATTAACTGATAAACAACTTAAAAATTATGGTGTCATGTATGAAAGTCAAATACATGATGAACTAGAAAAATTAAATTTAAATGTTGAAGATATAGATATGGTACTTATGTCCCATATGCATTTTGATCATGCCACAGGTCTAACAGATGTTGACGGCAACTCAATTTTTTCGAAAGCTACTCATTTTGTGCAACAAGACGAGTGGCATGAATTTATAAGCCCTAACATACGTAGTAAGGCAACTTATTGGGAAATCAATAGAGGTACTTATGAAAATAAATTAATACTTTTTGATAAAAAGGTTGAAGTTTATCCAGGCATTCATATGAAGCACGTGGGTGGTCATAGTTATGGACAATCAATTATTACGATTGAAAGTGAAGGAGAGAGAGCTGTCCATATGTCTGATATTATGCCTACGAATGCACATATTAATCCATTATGGGTTATGGCATATGACGATTATCCAATGCAATCCATTCGAGAAAAAGAAAGATTAATTCCCTATTACATTTATCAAGATTATTGGTTCTTGTATTATCATGATAATGTATTCTTCGCGGCTCAGTATGAACTTGATGGCAAAACAATCAAGCAGTCAATTAAGCGTTAATGATTGACTAGTGAAATGTTGGATTTAGGCTTGCTTTAATAATAGAAATTACATGTAAAGTAAATGGTAAGAGGAGTGGGCATATTTTAATTCCAACTCCTCTTACCATTTACTTTATTATAACTCTATAATATTAATGATTTCTCCCGATTTAGCATCCGCATAAAATATATATTCAACTTGCTGATTATTCTTACTTTGAGTTATGCCACCTTGAAAAATTAATTTGTTTGGATATAAATTGTCATCTACATACGGCTCATGAAGAATAAATGAGCCCTTAACATTCATAAAGTAAGATTTGGCTTCTTTCAGAACATTACTAGGATTTTGGATTTTATTCTTTTCTCTAAGAAAATAGATAAATATAATAGTAGCAACACTTGTAAGTAAAGCAACTGAAATTGAGATGTATTTGTAAGTTTGACGTGTCATAATCTTTACCTCTCTATTAATAGTTCTTATCATTAGTGTACCATATTCAAAATGATATAATACATTTAAGGAGTGTGTTAGTTAAGATGGACAAGAAAAAAACTTTAGAGCGAATTAAAGCTTTAACTGAATTACATGGTGCGGCAGGTTTTGAAGAAGACGTACGAAATTATATGAAAAAAGAAATGGCACCATATGTTGATGAATTTATTGTAAATCACATGGGTGGTTTCTATGGAGTCAAAAAATCTAAAAAAGCTAACGCCAAGAGGATAATGATAGCTGCACATATGGATGAGATTGGATTTATGATTACAAATATAACAACAAATGGTATGTTACAGTTTACCAATCTTGGAGGAGTAGCAAATGATATATGGCAGGGTCAACGCCTTCAAGTTAAAAACAGAAAAGGAGACATTATTGTAGGGATTGTTTCTAATATACCTAAACACTTTAAAACTGGAAATGAAGCAGTACCTGAAATAAAAGATTTATTGTTAGATATAGGTGCAAGTTCTGATAAAGAAGTAAGGGAATTAGGTATTCAAATAGGAGATACAATAGTTCCAAATACTGAATTGACGCAGTTATCTGAATATCGATATAGTGCTAAAGCATGGGATAATCGATATGGTTGTGTCATTGCAATTGAAATACTAGAATTGTTGTGTGATGTAGAATTGGATGTCGATTTATATGTTGGTGCTAACGTTCAAGAAGAAGTAGGATTACGTGGTGCTAAGCCAGCTGCTGAATTAATTCAGCCTGACGTTGCTTTGGTCGTAGATTGTTCACCTGCGAATGATATTAAAGGTGTAAACCAATTATCAGGTGAATTAGGTGGTGGAACATTAATCCGTATTAAAGACGGCACTATGATTCTACAACCAGAATTTAGAGATTATCTAATTAAGTTAGCTGAAGACAATCATATAAAATATCAATACTACATATCTCCAGGCGGTACAGATGGTGGAGAAATACACAAAGCTAATATTGGTATTCCAACTGCAGTAATTGGTGTTTGTGCTAGATATATTCATAGTACGAATGCAGTTTTTGATATTAGAGATTACTATTCTGCAAGACAGCTACTTGAACAAGTTATATTAAATTTAAATATAGAACAAATTAACAAATTACAATTCCAAGATAAGGAGTAGATTAAATGATAAAATTAGAATCTGAATCTCAATTTAATTCACTTAAGAAAGAAAACACAGTATTTGAATTTACAGCAGGTTGGTGCCCTGACTGTCGTATTATTGAACCTGATTTACCTCGATTAGAAGAGAAGTATAAACATTTTAATTTTGTTTCAGTTGATAGAGATGAATTTATAGATTTAGCTATTGAAAATGATATTATGGGTATCCCAAGCTTTTTAGTGTATAAAAATGATGAATTATTAGGTAGTTATATTGGAAAAGAACGAAAATCTATTGAACAAATTGATGAATTCTTGAGTAAATATGTTTAATTAAAAAGTAATTTAAAAAATAGTAGAATTTAAACTCTAACCTATTTTTTCTGTAATTGACTACAAATTTATTGTAAAATAGCATAAGGTGTGAATATAGGAGTGTTAAATATGAATGTTTTTCAAATAAGAGATAAATTAAAACAACGTTTAGCGCATCTAAATGTTGATTTTAAATTTGATCGTGAAGAGGAAACATTACGTATATATAGACAAGACAATTATAAAGGTGTAACAATCAAGTTAAACGCTATTGTCGCTAAATATGAAGTCCAAAAAGAAAAAATAATAGATGAAATTGTTTATTATGTTGAAGAAGCAATCGCTCAAATGGATGATGAAAGCATTGAAAAAATGACTAACATCCAGATTATGCCTGTCATACGTGCTACAAGTTTTGATAAAAAAACAAAAGAAGGTCATCGTTTTATCATTGAAAAGCATACAGCTGAAACCAATATTTATTACGCACTTGATTTAGGTAAATCTTACCGACTAATTGATGAAAGTATGTTGGAGTCACTTGGTTTAACTGAACAACAAGTTAAAGAAATGTCATTATTCAACATACGTAAACTCAAAAATGAATATAAAACAGATGAAGTTAAAGGAAACATTTTCTATTTTGTAAATTCAAATGATGGGTACGATGCTAGTCGTATTTTGAATACGAAATTTTTAGAAGATATCTATCAACAGTGTGAAGGTGAAATGTTAGTAGCTGTTCCACATCAAGATGTCTTAATTATTGCTGATATACGTAATAAAACTGGTTATGATGTAATGGCTCATTTGACAATGGAATTCTTCACTAAGGGATTAGTTCCAATCACATCATTATCATTTGGTTATGAAAAAGGACATTTTGAACCTATATTCATTTTGGGTAAAAATAATAAACAAAAGCGAGATCCAAATGTTATTCAACGATTAGAAGCAAATCGTAAAAGATTTAATAATAAAAAATAATTGATATAGAGGAGATTTCAAATGAATTTATTTTACAATAAAGAAGGAGTAGGGGATGTAGCTTTTCTACAGATAGAACCTACTGATGGACCGTTTGAATTTAAAAAACAAGGCGATATTGTTGAAATTAGTAAAGAAGGAACAATAGTCGGTTTCAATATATTTGAATTTTCAAGATATAACAAAATAAGTGGAAACGGACATATTAAATTAACTTCTGAACTAGTGGATGCGCTTCAGAAAGCCATAAATAAATCAGGATTAGACTATCAATTAAATGCAGATCTATCTCCTAAGTTTGTAGTTGGATATGTTGAAACTAAAGAAAAACACCCAGATGCTGATAAATTAAGTGTTTTAAAAGTAAATGTTGGTAATGAGCATTTACAAATCGTATGTGGTGCACCAAATGTTGAGGCAGGCCAAAAGGTGGTTGTCGCAAAAGTAGGAGCAGTAATGCCAAGTGGTATGGTTATTAAAGATGCTGAATTACGTGGTGTAGCTTCTAGTGGAATGATTTGTTCTATGAAAGAATTAAATTTACCAAATGCACCTCAAGAAAAAGGTATAATGGTATTAAGTAATGACTATGAAATTGGTCAAGCATTTTTCGATTAAGATAGGAAGGAAGTGAATATATGAGTTGGTTTGATGATTTATTTAGTAATAAAGAGAATTCTGATGAAGAATTGCTCAGACGCAAAAGTAAACGTCGCAATGGCGATCTAACTCAAAATAAAGATGATTCATTACTTCCTGAAAACAACGATATATATGATCGTCCAAGAGGTAAGTTTCGTTTCCCTATCGATGTGGGTCAAGACGAGAATTATGAAGAAGCAATTTATCGTGACAGTAATGATGATATAGATAGTTATAGACCACATTCTACTAATGACCATAGTTTATATGATTCATTTGTTTACGATGGTCATACAAATCAATCTAATAATTATGCTAAGTATGATAGTTCAGAAGATTCAAGAAGACGACGTAGAAGAAATCATATAAATCAAGATGATACTGGTATACCTTCTATTAAATCAATAAGTCCTAAGTCATCAAATAAATATACTGATACACAACGCTTTAACAAACATCAAAGCAAGTACTCTAGTACCAATGTTTCAAATTATTTAAAACCTAATTCTAATCACCAATCTAGAGTTAAGTTACAATCAGAAAGATTTAAATCAAACTATCATTTAAGTTCTGAACCTACATATCACCGTTCAAGTTTTAAAACATCGGAAGTACCATCTGCTATTTTTGGAACTAAAAAGCGTAGACCCATCGAAAACGGTGTAATACCACCTGTTAAAGATGATGAAGATTCAAAAGAGTCTACAACAAAATATAGTTCAAGCACAGTTGAACATGTTCCCCATGAAAGTAATCATGGTATAGCTGACAATTCAAATAAGGAAGATACTAAACGTTCCTCACAAATTGATTCATCAATTAACAATGAAAATGAATCAACAATAGAATCAAGTTCTAATACCTCTAATAATAATGAGCGTACTCCAAATTATTCAAAACGTGATAACACGGTGAATATTGAAAATATTTATGCATCTCAGATTGTAGAGGAAATTAGAAAAGAAAGAGAGCGTAAAGTTCAACAAAAGCGTAAATTTAAAGAAGCCTTACAAAATAAACGACAACAAACTGATGAAGAAGATATTATACAAAGAGCAATCGATGAAATGTATGCTAAGCAAGCAGAACAATATACTGGTGAAAGTTCACTTAATCAAGGTGACAATGTAAGCAATAAATCGAATGAAGATGAAATCGATGAAAGCAAGCATAGTTATTATAGTAAGAACAAATCATTAGCAGATGAGCACAATGGGCTAGTTCAAAATCAAACTGATGAACAAACTAATAGTGGTAATGTTGATAATCAAACGGAAGTTTCAAATGAATCTCATGAACCCTACAATTATGAAGAAATTGATTTAAATCAAGTTTCTAGCGTCCAACAAGTTAGTCAGGATGATGTACAAGTTAAAGATGTATTAGAAGAACAATCATTAAAAATTAACAATAATAAAGTGGAAAGTTATTCAAATGAAAAATTTGATGACTACTTAGAGGACACCAATAGTCATGAAGAAATGCTTCATGATGATGATTTACATGATCAAGTCATGGATGATGGAGAAAATGAAGGTATTAGTAATAAAACAACTTCTGAAAACAATGATGAAAAAATAGACGATGCTAATTATAGAGAGATTAATGAATCAGAATCACTTATGCAAGATAAAACAAATGATTTATCATTTAATGATGAAGTGAATAACTCTGAAGATCAACAAAATCCATCTGAAAATAATATCAATAATGCTGTTCGAAATGCTGTTTCTTCAGATATAGAATACGCAACTAATGAAGACGAAGAAAATGATGAAAGATTGGCACAAGATACGAATAAAGAAAATCAAAAGTTATCACAAACAGAAGATATACAAAATGAGTCTTTTAATAACGAAGATGTATTATTAACGTCTAATACAATAGATGATTCAGAACATCTTGAAAAAGATAGTTTAAGTGAAGATAAAAAACCTGAACCATCATCTAATAAAACTAATAAAATACCTCAAAAAATGTCAATCAAGCCTGGTAGTAAACCATTTAATGTTGTAATGACACCTTCTGATAAGAAGCGTATAATGGATGCTAAAAAAAATTCAGTTTCAAGAAACAAAGTTAATGTGCCTGAATTAAAACCTGAAACAAAAAAAGAAGCACAAGATGAGAAAATGAATGCAGAATTCGACAATCATTTAAATGAGTCACAATTAAATTCTGACGAATCAACTGATTTTAATTTGGCATCTCTTGAATACAATGAAAGTTCCGAACATTCAGTTGAAAAAGACAATTTTATAAATGACGAAAACACAAGAGAAAATGAACATCAAGATGTTGATAATAGTCAAAACAATGATATACCTAAAGGAAATCAATTTGGAAAAGTTCAAAATTCAAATAATCAAAATGATAATAAACAAGATATTAATGAGTTTGTTTCTAAAGAGGATTATTCCGATGATACTTCAAAAAAGAATCATAAAGATGGAAATGACGCTAATCATAAGGCTCCTATAAGAAGAGGACCTAATATTAAGTTACCAACCCTTGATTTATTAGAAGATCATGAAGAACATGAAATAGATGAATCATGGATTGAAGAGAAAAAACAAGAATTAAATGACGCTTTTTATTATTTTAATGTACCTGCTGAAGTTCAAAATGTTACAGAAGGACCAAGTGTAACTCGTTTTGAATTGGCGGTAGAAAAGGGTGTCAAAGTTTCAAGAATTACAGCTTTACAAGATGATATTAAAATGGCTCTAGCTGCTAAAGATATTCGAATTGAAGCACCAATTCCTGGAACAAGTTTAGTTGGTATTGAAGTACCGAATTTAAATCCTACGAAAGTCAATTTAAAATCTATTTTAGAGAGTCCAAAATTTAAAAATGCCGAGTCTAAATTAACAGTAGCAATGGGTAATCGAATCAATAATGAACCATTATTGATGGACATAGCTAAAACACCTCACGCATTAATTGCAGGGGCGACTGGTTCAGGTAAATCTGTGTGTATCAATAGTATTTTAATGTCATTACTTTATAAAAATCATCCTGAAGAATTAAGATTATTACTTATTGACCCTAAGATGGTAGAACTTGCACCATATAACGATTTACCACATCTAGTTTCACCAGTTATTACTGATGTAAAGGCAGCTACACAAAGTTTAAAATGGGCAGTAGATGAAATGGAAAAACGTTACAAATTATTTGCGCAATTCCATGTAAGAAATATTACTGCCTTCAATAAAAAAGCACCATATGAGCAAAGAATGCCAAAAATTGTTATTGTTATTGATGAGTTAGCTGATTTAATGATGATGGCACCTCAAGAAGTAGAACAATCAATTGCTCGAATAGCTCAAAAGGCTCGTGCATGCGGTATACACATGTTAGTTGCAACACAACGACCTTCTGTGAATGTCATCACTGGTTTAATAAAAGCTAACATACCTACACGTATTGCATTTATGGTATCTTCAAGCGTTGACTCAAGAACGATTTTAGATAGTGGCGGTGCAGAACGCTTGTTAGGATATGGGGATATGCTTTATTTAGGTAGCGGAATGAATAAACCAATTCGTGTCCAAGGTACTTTTGTTTCGGATGATGAGATTGATGATGTAGTTGATTTCATAAAAGATCAAAGAGAACCTGACTATTTATTCGAAGAGAAGGAATTACTTAAAAAGAATCAAACACAAGCTCAAGATGAATTATTTGATGATGTGTGTGAATTTATGGTTAAAGAAGGACATATATCTACTTCATTAATTCAAAGACATTTCCAAATTGGTTATAACCGTGCAGCTCGAATTGTAGATCAACTTGAACAATTAGATTATATTTCAGGTGCTAATGGTTCTAAACCTAGAGATGTATTTATTACTGAAGCAGACATAAAGAAAGATTAATTTAAAGGAGTTTTATGTATATGACGCATTATCATTTTGTTGGTATTAAAGGCGCTGGAATGAGTTCGTTAGCACAGATCATGCATGATCTTGGTCATGAGGTGCAAGGGTCTGATATTGAAAAATATGTATTTACAGAAGTAGCATTGAAAAATAAAGGAATTAAAATACTACCATTCAATGCAGATAATATTGAAAAAGGAATGGTAGTAATACAAGGTAATGCGTTTCCAGATACTCATGAAGAAATTGTTAAAGCGCATGATTTAAAATTAGATGTTATTCGTTATCATGACTTCTTAGGTCACGTAATTGATCAATATACATCTGTTGCAGTTACTGGTGCTCACGGAAAAACATCAACAACGGGTTTATTATCACATGTTATGAATGGTGATAAAAAAACATCATTCTTGATTGGTGATGGAACTGGAATGGGATTACCTGCGAGCGATTATTTTGCATTTGAAGCATGTGAATATCGTCGACATTTCCTAAGTTATCATCCAGATTATGCAATTATGACAAATATTGACTTTGATCATCCTGATTACTTCAAAGATATTGATGATGTAGCAAGTGCTTTCCAAAGCATGGCGCACAATGTCAAAAAAGCAATTATTGCTTGGGGTGACGATGATCATCTAAGACAACTTAAAGCCGATGTTCCAATTTATTACTATGGATTAAATAAAAATGATGATATCTACGCAGATAACATTCAAATCACGGATAAAGGCACTCAATTTGATGTTTATGTTAATGGTGAATATTATGATCAATTTTTATCACCTCAGTACGGTGATCATAATATCCAAAATGCATTAGCTGTAATCGCAATTAGTTACCTAGAAAAGATGGACGTTAACAACATTAAAGAGGCATTAGAAACATTTGGTGGTGTAAAACGTCGTTTTAATGAAACAAATGTTTCTAATCAAGTATTAGTAGACGATTATGCTCACCATCCAAGAGAAATTAGTGCTACAATTGAAACAGCACGTAAAAAATATCCAAATAAAGATATTGTGGCAGTTTTCCAACCACATACTTTCTCAAGAACACAAGCCTTCTTAGATGAATTTGCAACATCATTAAGTAAAGCGGACCATGTTTATTTATGTGAAATATTTGGTTCCATTCGTGAAAATACTGGCGATTTAACGATTCTAGATTTGATAAATCGTATTGACGGATCTGCGCTTATCGAAGAAAATAATATTGACGTATTAGATCAATTTGATAATGCAGTCATCTTATTCATGGGTGCAGGTGACATTCAAAAGTTACAACGTGCATATGAAGAACATGTCGGCATGACAAATGAATTTTAATATGTTTATATATAATTATGTTGGGTATTTATAATTAATAGCTTTTATTTAAAAGTAAATGGTAATTAGGAGGCGTTTTTAATGGATTGGATTTTACCAATTGCTGGAATTATCGCTGCGATTGCATTCTTAGTATTATGTATTGGAATCGTTGTTGTTTTAATTTCAGTTAAAAAGAATTTAGATCACGTTGCTAAAACACTTGATGGTGTTGAAGGCCAAGTTCAAGGTATTACTCGTGAGACAACTGATTTACTTCACAAAGCTAATCGCTTAACTGAAGATATTCAAGGAAAAGTTGAACGTTTAAACTCTGTTGTCGACGGTGTTAAAGGCATCGGTGATTCAGTTCAAAACTTAAATGGTTCAGTTGATCGTGTAACAAACTCAATTACACATAATATTTCTCAAAATGAAGATAAAATTTCTCAAGTAGTTCAATGGTCAAATGTTGCAATGGAGATTGCTGACAAATGGCAAAATAGACACTACCGTAGAGGAAGTGCAAACTACAGAAACACATCTGTAGGTAATGATGCAAATCATTCTAACGAAAATTACACTACTAACGTTGAGAAAAACTTTTAATATGATTCAATCAAATGCACTTAAATGAGGTTTTTACTTATTTAAGTGCTTTTCTTATAGGAGGAGTTAATATGAGCAAGAAATATAATCGTGACGCATTTGAAGTTACAAATTCTGGTAATGATTTACACGGAAAAGGTGCTAATCAACAAGACAACACATCACAATCAAATGCAACAAAGCATTATGACAGAGATTCATTTGCAACATCTAATACAGGCAGTGATTTGCATGGACAAGGTGCTAATCAACAAGATAGTGCTGCACAGTCAAATGCGACAAAACATTACAACAGAGATGAATTTGAAAAAAATAATTTTGGTCATGATTTACATGATAATGGACCAAACCAAAAAAATGGTAAATCTAGACAAGGTTCAAATACAGAACATTATAATAGAGACGAGTTTGCGACTAACAACACTGGTAAAGATTTACACGGACAAGGTGAAAATCAGAATTCTAATAATTATGATGTATCAAATTCTGAATATAGTCACAACAAGTTCAGTTCTCATCCTTCACGTAAGGACTTTGTAATTAGTTTTATTACAGGTGCTTTAATCGGTTCAGCTGTAGGGTTATTTTATAAAAATAAAGCTGAAGAAAAAATCGATGGTGCGAAGACTAAAGAAAAAGAATTGAGAAATCGTTACCAAAATATTAAGCAACAAACTGAAAGTAATATCGAAAATGTTAAACAAAAAATTGATGACTTTAAAAACAGAGACAATTCAGAAGTTAGCAATGATGAACTTGTAGCTCAACAAAATGCAATCAAAGCTGAAACGTCGAATAATTTAGCAGATCAATCACCACAAGCGCAAGAAATACAAGAAGCTAAGGCTGAAGCTAAAAAAGATTCAAAATCAAAAGAAATTAGTGCTACAGAATTAGCTGCACAACAAAATGCAATCAAAGCTGAAACGTCAGATGATTTATCAGACCAATCACCTCAAGCACAAGAAATACAAGAAGCTAAAGCTGAAACAGAGAAAGAAGAAAATGAAACTAAAGAGGTTAGTGCTACTGAATTAACAGCACAACAAAATGCAGTAAAAGTTGAATCATCAAATAATAATTTATCAGATCCTTCAATTAAGGATGATGCTAGCCATAATAAAAATGTTACTGCGAAAAATCTAGCATCAGCTGCTAAAACAAAAAAAAGTAAATTAGATAATGACTCAAGCGTAGCCAATAAAACAAAAACTTTATTAGAAGAGCCTTCTGTTGCTAAATCAAAAGGTATTAATACTGTTCCTAATTTAGTTACAAAAGAAGACAAAACAATTAACACCAATGAAGACCAAGTAAAAAATAATCAAGCTCACGCTACTTCTAAATTTGAAAATGGTGTTATCACACACGATACAAAATCAAACAATGAAAAATCAACAGGGAATAGCAAGCAATCACAAAACGAACCAAAAGCTAAAAATAAAACACCTAAACAACAACAAAGAGCTGAAAAAGCTAAAAGTAAAATAGATAAACGTACTTTTAATGATTAATGAAACTTTAACTTACTGATTAAGTTAATATTCATTCATTAAATGGAGCGGATTCATAAATCTATATATATATTAGATTTTTGATTCGCTCCATTTTTTATATCGAAAACGATTAATTAAACATTTCACAATAGTAATTAGATAATTCATAAATTTTAGAAAATTTTTAGACTTCTAAGGTTGAACTATTATTTTTAAATTGTTAGAATATTATCTAACTAATATTATTTTATCGCTTTAAAGTAATATAATTAATTAAGTAACTTTTATTGAGGTGAGTAGTAATGTCAACGAAATTAGAACAATACAGAGAAGAAATTGTTTCGATTAATAATCAAATTTTAGCATTATTATCTAAACGTGGTGAGTTAGCTCAAAAGATTGGTGAAGAAAAAATAAAACAAGGCACAAAAGTTTATGATCCACAGCGCGAAAAGGAAATGATTAATGAATTAATGGATCGTAACCAAGGACCTTTTAATGATAATGTTATTAAGCAATTATTCAAAGAAATCTTCAAAGCGTCAACTGACTTGCAAAAATCTGAGAATGAAAAACATCTTTATGTATCACGTAAATTAAAACCTGAAGATACAATTGTTAAATTTGACAACGGTGGCATTATTGGCGATGGGAATAAATCATTTGTATTTGGACCTTGTTCTGTAGAATCTCAAGAACAGGTAGATGCAGTCGCAAAAGATTTGCAAGCTAGGGGAGAGAAATTCATTCGTGGTGGCGCATTTAAACCTCGTACATCGCCTTATGATTTCCAAGGTTTAGGCGTTGAAGGGCTTAAAATTTTAAAAAATGTTAAAGATAAATTTGGTCTTAATGTTGTTAGTGAAATTGTAAATCCTGCTGATTTTGAAGTTGCTGATGAATATCTAGATGTATTTCAAATTGGCGCGCGTAACATGCAAAACTTTGAATTACTGAAAGAAGCTGGCAGAACTAATAAACCTATCCTATTAAAAAGAGGATTGTCTGCGACTATTGAGGAATTTACCTTTGCAGCCGAGTATATTGCTTCACAAGGAAATAAAAATATTATCCTGTGTGAACGTGGTATCCGTACTTATGAAAAAGCAACACGTAATACTCTAGATATATCTGCTGTTCCAATTTTAAAACAAGGAACGCATTTACCTGTAATGGTAGATGTAACGCATAGCACAGGACGCAAAGATATTATGTTACCAACTGCAAAAGCTGCTTTAGCTGTTGGTGCAGATGGTGTAATGGCAGAAGTTCATCCAGACCCATCTGTTGCACTAAGTGATAGTGGTCAACAAATGGATTTAAATGAATTTGATCAATTTTACAATGAATTGAAACCATTAGCTGAATTATATAATTCAAAAAAATTAAAATAATAAGTTCATCTAATTAGATAATTGATATACATGAGCTATTCGTTTTACTGAATTATAAGTATGTTTTATAATACTAATTCTGGTAATAATGAATAGCTCTTTAAATTGTCATTCTTTAACTATTCTATTTATTAATCAACGATTTCATTTTATTGAATAATATGGCAAATTACTCTTTTGTAAATAAAATAATATAAAATTTGACATAAATGTGAAATTATTACCAATAGGTTTGAATGAAAGCGATTTTGTGGTAAACTTTGAAAATGAAATGAAAACACGTTATAATAACAAATAAAACGCTTACAAGGAGGAAATTATGACAGTAACTATATATGATGTTGCTAGAGAGGCCCGAGTATCTATGGCAACCGTTTCACGAGTAGTGAATGGTAATCAAAATGTTAAACCTGAAACTAGAAAAAAAGTTAATGAAGTAATCAAAAGATTAAATTATCGACCAAACGCTGTTGCAAGAGGACTAGCTAGTAAACGAACAACAACAGTAGGCGTTATCATTCCTGACATATCCAATATCTATTATTCTCAATTAGCTCGTGGTATTGAGGATATAGCAACAATGTACAAATATCATTCTATAATTTCTAACTCAGATAATGATTCTGAAAAAGAAAAAGAAATATTTAATAATTTATTAAGTAAACAAGTAGATGGTATTATCTTTTTAGGTGGAACGATTTCTGAAGAAATTAAAGATTTAATTAATCAATCATCTGTTCCAGTCGTCGTATCAGGTACGAATGGAAAAGATGACAATATCGCTTCTGTTAATATTGATTTCAAAACTGCAGCAATGGAAATTACTGAGCAACTAATCCAATCAGGTGCTAAAGAATTTGCATTAGTAAGCGGTGATTACTCTAAAAAAGCTCAAGAAGATGTATTTAATGGTCTTAAAGAAGTAGTGGATCGTCATCAATTAAATTTAAATGAAACTGTGCAATTCTCTGGATCTGAAAGTTATAAAGACGGTATTAAAGTATTCGAGAATTTGAAAGGTGATTTACCTGATGCCATTTTATCAATAAGTGATGAACAGGCAATAGGTATTATGCATAGTGCATTAGATGCTGGTATTAGAGTACCAGAAGATTTACAAATTGTTAGTTTCAACAATACACGATTAGTAGAGATGGTAAGACCAAAACTATCTAGTGTTATTCAACCATTATATGATATCGGTGCTGTAGGCATGCGTTTATTAACAAAATATATGAACGAAGAAGAAATTGAAGAACCTAATGTTATTTTACCTCACCGTATTGAGTATAGAGGTACAACCAAAGACTAGTAGTAAAAAATAATTTATTATTAATAGTTACAATTTCAACACATATCAACTGACAAACTGAGAATATATGTTATAAACTTTCCAATTATAATTGCTTTAAGGGAGCGGTACGATGATTTTAAAATTAAATCATCATACCGCTCCCTTAGTGTGTATACCAATGAACGATTCTACTTGCTCGTTCGTTGTTTTTCTGTGAGATTTCATATGTTCTGGGTATTGTTTGATAGTCGCGATAATCTTCTGTCCAATGTTTAGGTAGGTTTACTGGTGAGTACGCACGCCATTTTTTAATCCATTGTTCTGGTAAAGGTCCTTCTTGAATGGGTTTATTAATTAATGCTAAAAATATATGGCTCCACGCTCTTGGAACTACTTGCCAAATATTATAACCTCCACCACCAAACATTAAAACTTTTCCATCTGTATATTTGTGCGCTAATTTATTAATTATATATGGAATCTCGTATAAAGTTTCTAATGAACAACTCATGTGTGTTAAAGGATCTAAGTAATGAATATCCACACCATGTACACTAAGTAGGATATCAGGTTTATAAGCCTCAATAACACTTGTCACGGATTCTTCAAAGACTTTTAAATAATTATCATGTTCAGTATAAGGTTCTAACGGTAAATTTACTGTATAACCATAGCCTAAATCTTCGCCACGTTCAGTGTAATGTCCTGAACCTGGAAATAAAAATTTCCCTGTTTCATGGATGGAATAACACATGATCGTATTATCAGTATAAAGGCTCCATTGAGTCCCATCACCGTGATGCGCATCTGTATCAATGACCATCACACGTTGCTTATATTTAGTAGCAAGATATTTTGCTGTAATGGCAACATCATTATAAATGCAAAATCCATTGGCACGTCCGGGTAAACTATGATGTAATCCGCCACCTAAGTGACAACCATTTAATATATTTTCATTCATTATTTCATCTGCCAAATTAAGTGCACCGCCAACAATCCTTGCACTATGCCTGTGCATATGTTGAAATTGGAATGTATCATCTGTATTTAATCCATATTTATTAGCCTCCGATGGACTTAAAATTCCATGAGACGCATGTTTAATTGCTTGTATATAATCATATTTATGAATTAAAGCCAATTCCTCTTCAGTGGCTATTCTAGGATTAATGATTTGATCATCCTTCAACAATTTCATCATTTGGAGTAATTCTGTAGTTAATTTTAATCGCATTTGATTAAAAGGATGGTTATCATTAAAACGATATTTTAATAGTTCATCTGAATAGACATAACCCGTTCTTAAATTATTTTGCATAAATATCATACCCCTTAAATTTTTAACAGAAATCTTAAAATAAAAATCGATTCTTATAACGTAAATCATCAAAAGACTGTTGCTGGTCTAATGTAATTCTGTTACCAATTCTCGCCATTAAACAATTAGCTGGATGACAGGTAATTTCTGGATCATCAGTAGCAAATACTTCTAATCCACCTTTAGACATTAATTTTTGCATCATTTTTTTATATTCAAAAACATCTAATTTAGCTGATTTCAAATCCCAATGCCAATAATACTCAGTTGTCAAAACAATATAGTCTTCAAACTCATCTTGAGAAAGACTTAATGAAATAAGCTCACCACCTAGATGAAACTGTCTAAAATCACGATGCACTTCTATAGCACCTAACTCAATTAAATAGGGTAGCTGTCCCTCAGCCCATCTTTCAAATTCATCGGGATAGTGATATGTTACATACCCTATGACATGTTTGTTTTCTCGAGCAATATAAATACGACCTTCAGGTAATTGCGTAATTTCTTTCAAAGCGTCAAATTGATCTTTTGCCGGTCTAAAGGCATTTAACGACTCATCGAAAGAAAGCGTTTTCAAATAATTGCATGAAACAGGGCCTTCAATAATGAAATGCTTATTGTTAATTGTTAGGTGCTTGGTTACGTTTGTTTTAATGTGTTTCATTCATCTCACTCCCAATACGAACTACTATTATAGTTATTTTATATTTATTTAGAGAAATAAACAAATTAAATTGTAATAATTATCTAAAAATTTTGAATAACACAAAAATTAATGTATAATACTTTTTAAAGAAAGCGATTTCATTAAATGAGGGGGAGTTTATAATGAAAGTAGAAGTATTTGAAAGCGAGCAAGGTAATTATAATTTACAAGATTATGAAAAGACATATCAGGACTTTGATTGGGATGAAGTGAAAAAAGCTTTCTCAAGGAATGAAACAGGAAAAATAAACATGGCTTACGAGTGTATTGATCGTCATGTTGATAATGGTAAAGGCGATAAAATTGCACTTAATTATAGAGATGAAAAACGTAAGGAACAATATAGTTTTAAAGAATTAAAAGTGCTATCAAATAAGGCTGCCAACGTTTTAGTAGATAAAGCGAATGTTCAAAAAGGGGATCGCGTATTTATCTTTATGCCAAGAACGCCTGAACTATATTTTGCCTTTCTTGGTATTCTAAAAATTGGTGCTATCGTTGGTCCATTATTTGAAGCTTTTATGGAAAAAGCGGTAACTGATAGATTAGAAAATAGTGAAGCAAAAGTCATTGTTACTACAAATAGTTTACTAGGCAGAATTCCTAAGGATAAATTACCTCACTTAGAAACAATAGTAGTTGTTGACGATGAAGTTGATGAACAATATGTTGATTTCAATAAAGAATTGAATCAAGCAAATGAAGAATTTGATATTGAGTGGTTAAAAGAAGATGATGGTTTAATCTTACACTACACATCAGGTTCTACTGGTCAACCTAAAGGGGTATTACACGTTCAAAAAGCAATGTTACTTCATTATATTTCAGGTAAATATGTATTAGATTTAAAAGAAGGTGACATTTACTGGTGTACAGCTGATCCTGGTTGGGTTACAGGTACATCTTATGGTGTGTTTGCACCTTGGTTAAATGGTGTTACAAATTGCATAGCGGGTGGTCGATTCTCTCCTGAACAATGGTATAGCATGATTGAAACATTTAAAGTAACAATTTGGTATACTGCGCCTACAGCATTAAGAATGTTAATGAGCGCAGGTGATGATGTAGTAGAAAAATATGATTTATCATCATTACGATCAATTTT
Source organism: Staphylococcus sp. HMSC069D12 (assembly GCF_001810405.1). NCBI lineage: Bacteria > Bacillati > Bacillota > Bacilli > Caryophanales > Staphylococcaceae > Staphylococcus > Staphylococcus sp. HMSC069D12. The sequence goes on along the minus strand of NZ_KV801132.1, from coordinate 109,473 downwards.
ATCTGTTGGTGAGCCACTTAACCCTGAAGTTATTAAATGGTCTAAAGATGTATATGATAAACGTGTATTAGATACATGGTGGATGACAGAAACAGGGGGGCATATGATTGTGAATTATCCTGCAGTTGACGTTAAATTAGGTTCAATGGGTAAACCATTACCGGGAATAGAGGCTGCTATTATAGATGACTCAGGTAATGTATTACCACCGAACAGAATGGGGAATTTAGCTATTAAAAAAGGTTGGCCATCTATGATGTATTCAATTTGGAAAAACCCTGAAAAATATAATTCTTATTTTATTGGAGATTGGTACGTTTCAGGTGATTCAGCATATCAAGATGAAGAGGGTTATTTCTGGTTCCAAGGCCGTGTTGATGACGTAATTATGACTGCTGGTGAGCGTGTAGGTCCATTTGAAGTAGAATCGAAATTAGTTGAGCATGAAGCAGTAGCTGAAGCGGGTGTTATCGGTAAACCAGATCCTGTCAGAGGCGAAATTATCAAAGCCTTTATTTCATTACGCCAAGGCTATGAACCTTCAGATGAGCTAAAAGCAGATATTCGTAAATTTGTTAAAGAGGGGCTATCAGGTCATGCAGCACCAAGAGAAATAGAATTTAAAGATAAATTACCTAAAACACGCTCTGGTAAGATTATGAGACGTGTGTTAAAAGCTTGGGAGCTTAATTTAGATGCAGGCGATTTAAGTACGATGGAAGATTAAACTTTAATGAATGTAACTAAGCTAGGACAATTATTGGTCCTAGCTTTTATAATGATTATAGTTGACCTAAGTCGAAATAAAGGTTTTTGAATTCATACTATGATGTATTTTTACTTTAAATGTTTAGATTTATAAAATAAATTTATTTAAATTAGCAGATTTATCATAAAATTAAGTTGAATTTTACACAAATCATTGGAAACGCTCTCAAAAATTCGACATCGCTTACATTGTTAGTTATTATTAATATGTAAGATTAAAAGAAACCTTAAGCAACTGATTTGAGGTATTCTTACATAAATCAAATTATAATTAACAAGGGGTTGAAATAAGTTGGCACATTTATCAGATTTAGATATTGCTAATCAATCAGAACTAAAACCTATTGGAGAAATCGCTGAAAAAGCTGGAATCCCAGCAGACGCTTTAGAACAATATGGTCACTATAAAGCTAAGATTGATATCAATCAAATCAAACCAAAAGACAACAAAGGGAAAGTCGTTTTAGTAACTGCAATGAGTCCAACACCAGCAGGTGAAGGTAAATCTACAGTTACTGTTGGATTATCTGATGCGTTCAACGAATTAAAGAAAAATGTAATGGTAGCTTTACGTGAACCAGCATTAGGACCTACATTTGGTATTAAAGGTGGGGCAACTGGTGGAGGTTATGCGCAAGTATTACCAATGGAAGATATTAACTTACACTTCAATGGTGACTTCCACGCGATTACTACTGCAAATAATGCTTTATCTGCATTTATCGATAATCACATCCATCAAGGTAATGAATTAGGCATTGATGTACGTCGTGTTGAATGGAAACGTGTATTAGACATGAACGACCGTGCATTACGTCATGTAAATGTTGGTTTAGGTGGACCTACTAACGGTGTACCTCGTGAAGATGGTTTCAATATTACAGTTGCCTCAGAAGTAATGGCAATCTTATGTTTGGCTCGTAATATTAATGACTTAAAAGAAAAAATTAGCCGTATTACTATTGGTTACACTCGTGATCGTAAACCAGTTACAGTTGCAGACTTAAAAGTTGAAGGCGCATTAGCAATGATTCTTAAAGATGCTATTAAACCTAACTTAGTTCAAACTATTGAAGGTACACCTGCATTAGTTCATGGTGGACCATTCGCTAACATTGCACATGGTTGTAACTCAATTTTAGCTACTGAAACAGCACGTGATCTTGCAGACATCGTTGTAACAGAAGCAGGATTCGGTTCAGACCTTGGTGCTGAAAAATTCATCGACATTAAAGCTAGAGAAGCTGGCTTTGAACCTTCAGCAGTAGTTTTAGTTGCAACAGTTCGTGCCCTTAAAATGCATGGTGGCGTAGCTAAAGATGACTTAAAAGAAGAAAATGTTGAAGCAGTTAAAGCAGGTATTGTTAACTTAGAACGTCATGTTAACAATATCCGTAAATTTGGTGTTGAACCAGTTATCGCATTAAATGCATTTATTCATGATACAGATGCTGAAACTGAAGCAGTAAAAGCTTGGGCTAAAGAAAATAACGTTAGAATCGCTTTAACTGAAGTATGGGAAAAAGGCGGTAAAGGTGGCGTTGAATTAGCTAACCAAGTACTTGAAGTTATTGAACAACCAAATGATTTCAAATTCTTATATGATTTAGATCAATCATTAGAAGAAAAAATTGAAACAATCGTTAAAGATATCTATGGTGGTTCTTCAGTTACATTTAGTAAAAAAGCTAAAAAACAACTAAAAGAATTTACTGACAATGGTTGGGGTCAATATCCAATCTGTATGGCTAAAACTCAATATTCATTCAGTGATGATGCAACTTCTTTAGGTGCTCCAACTGATTTTGATATTACTATTAGAGAATTAGAGGCTAAAACAGGTGCAGGATTTATTGTTGCATTAACAGGTGCAATCATGACTATGCCTGGATTACCTAAAAAACCAGCTGCATTAAATATGGACGTTACAGAAGACGGCCATGCAGTAGGCTTATTCTAGTAGACTGAAGTACCGACTATCATAATGTATTATTATGTTACGTTGAAAACTGCCGACAAAGCGCAAAACTTTGTCGGCAGTTTTTTTATGAATTTGTTTTTGAAACAAAATATAAATTTAATTAAATAAGACATTTTATCAATTATGCAGATTGATTATTATTCAATTGCGGTTTTGTAAGTAAATGGTCATAGATATGATAACGTTTAGCGTGTCGGTATTCCTCTTTATCGATTACACCTTCAACAAGCATTCGTTTTAATACATAGTGTTGACGATCAACACTGATTTTGACTTCTTTATAAGTTTTTAATTCACCATTTTCTTCATACGGTGTATACATATACGGGCTTTGTAATAAACCAATTAGGTAAGCAGACTGTGCAATATTTAAATCTTTCGGTGGAATACCGAATAAACTATAAGACGCTGACGCAATACCTGTAATATTGTTACCTTCATAATCTCTACCGAAAGGTACAATATTTAAATATGTATAGATGATTTCATTTTTTGACAATAAATTTTCAAGCCGCATTGCTAAAATAAGCTCATTTGCTTTTCGACTATATGTTTTTTTACTTGAAAGCACTTGGTTTTTTACTAGTTGTTGAGTAATTGTACTACCACCAGTACTTTGATCAAGATTAAATATATCTTGTATCATTGCTCGTACGAGTGCTTTTGGAAGGATACCTTTATGTTTATAAAACATGGTATCCTCGGAAGAGGTAAGGGCTTTAATGACATTTGGATTGACGTGTTTAGGACCTACTATTAGAGAGTTCTCAGATTTATCATATTCACTTAAGACATCAGAATTTTCATGATTTATTAAATCGTCACCTGCAAAATGCAAGACTTTCTGTTTTAATTCACGATCGCTTATTTTAGACGATTCATGCGTTAAATGATTGAAATAAATAACTGTACCTATAAATCCTATTAAACATATAAATAACCCAACACTAAATAATCCTACAATTGCATGTTTCTTTTTTTTGTAGGACTTTTCAAATGAATTAAACTTAGTATCTCTATTAATGTTGGTTAACATCTCTTTCACCTTAAGCCTCTTGAAATTTAAATATAGTATACCATAATCACTGATTTGACTTTTATATTTTTAATACTTATAATTAATTACAATTCAATATATTTTGGATAAGAGGACAAGTAATATATTTGTGATTTCCAGAGAGTTAGTGGTAGCTGTGAACTAATAGTTGCACTTATATGAATACACCTCATTATGAATTGTCCAACGTTTATTAATGAACGTATCATTGATAGAGTGAATAGCAATATGCTATTTAAGTATGGTGGTAACGTGCTCAAGCGCCCTTACATTTAACGATGTATGGGTGCTTTTTATTTTTCATAAATAGAGTATAGATTACTAAATATTAAAAATAAAATCTTTGTTTAGGAGGAATATTGATGTCAAACGCTTTAATTGAAGAGTTACAATGGAGAGGTTTAATTTATCAACAAACAGATGAAAGTAGCATTGAAGAATTATTAAATAAGGAACAAATTTCTTTATATTGTGGTGCTGACCCTACTGCTGATAGTCTGCATATTGGTCATTTGCTTCCCTTTATGACTCTAAGACGTTTCCAAGAACATGGTCATCGACCTATCGTTCTAATTGGTGGGGGAACTGGTATGATTGGTGATCCATCCGGTAAATCTGAAGAACGTATACTACAAACAGAAGACCAAGTAGAGGCTAACGTTGAGGGTATTAGTGCTCAAATGCATAAATTATTTGAATTTGGTACGGATAAAGGTGCCATTTTAGTTAATAACAAAGATTGGTTGAGTCAAATCTCATTAATTAGTTTCCTAAGAGATTATGGTAAACATGTTGGTGTGAACTACATGTTAGGTAAAGATTCTATTCAATCTCGCCTTGAGAATGGCATATCTTACACTGAATTCACTTATACTATACTTCAAGCTATCGACTTTGGTCATTTAAACCGTGAATTAAATTGTAAATTACAAGTTGGTGGTTCAGATCAATGGGGTAATATAACTAGTGGTATTGAATTAATGCGACGTATGTATGGACAAACTGAAGCATATGGTTTAACAATTCCTTTAGTTACGAAATCGGATGGTAAGAAATTTGGTAAATCAGAATCAGGTGCTGTATGGTTAGACGCTGACAAAACAAGTCCTTATGAATTTTACCAATTTTGGATTAATCAATCAGATGATGATGTCATTAAATTCTTGAAATACTTCACATTTTTAGATAAAGATGAAATTAATCGTCTCGAAGAATCTAAAAATCAAGAACCTCATTTAAGAGAAGCGCAAAAAGCCTTAGCGGAGAATGTTACAGAATTTATTCATGGTAAAGAGGCATTAGATGATGCCATTCGTATTTCTAAAGCTTTGTTTAGCGGCGATTTAAAATCATTATCAGGCAAAGAATTAAAAGAAGGTTTCAAAGATGTTCCTCAAGTTGAATTATCAACTGAAACTTCAAATATTATTGATGTCTTAATTGAAACAGGCATTGCGACGTCTAAACGCCAAGCACGTGAGGATGTTAATAACGGTGCTATTTATATTAATGGGGAAAGACAACAATCAGTAGACTATGAATTAAGCAATGAGGATAAAATAGATGATGAATTTACAATCATTCGTCGTGGTAAGAAAAAATATTTCATGGTTAACTATAAATAATAAGTTTAATTTTATTGGCAATGTAGCGAAATCTTATAGACTTTGCGCATTGCCCTTTTTATGAAAATAAATAAAGTACGGGTATAATAAATGTGTTATAAAGATTAAAAAGAAGTGATGAAATGACTAATAATAAAGAAGAAATTTTAATGAGTAGCTTTAGAGATTTGTTTAATAAAATAGGTTAGCTAAATAAAGATAAAATGGAACGAGCACTTAATGTGTTCAAATCATCTGAAGTTCATTGCGTTGAAGTGATTAAAGAATATCAGAATCCCAATGTACAATATTTAGCGAATAAGCTATTTATGACAAGAGGTGCAATTAGTAAATTAACAAAACGTTTGCAGCAAAAAAGTTTAATTGAAAGTTTTAAAAGTAAAGACAATAAAAAAGCAATATATTTTAAGTTAACTGCACAGGGTGAAAGCGTTTATCAAATTCACTCTGAATTACATGAATCGTTTCAAAATAGAGATCAAAGTGTTTTTGACAGCATGACAGAAGATGAATTTAATAATATGATGACCTTCATTAATAGGTATCATCAACATTTGGATCAACTAATCGAACAAGAGAAAAGATCATTATAAGAGATTAAACTAAAAAACTCGCTTACAGGTTAAGCGAGTTTTTTTGTTATATATTGTTGACAAGGAAACAAAAAGAGAGTGTATATTGTTGACGTGGAAACAATATGTAGGAGGAATGTATGTCAAAATTAAATGATAGTCTAGTATCGAGAGAAATTATGATAGCTGCTTGGGCAATAGCATTAGGGGCTATAGCACCTATGTTAGATTCAACAATGATTAATATAGCAATCAAACAACTTAACAACGCATTTAATACTACTATTGAAATCACTCAGTGGGGTATAACAGGATATGTCCTTGCTTTAGCGCTAGTTATTCCAATTGCAGGATGGCTGGTCAATCAATTTAATGGGAAGTATGTATTTATAGGAGCCTCAATTCTATTTGGAATTACATCTGTATTAGCTGGTATTAGTTGGAATGTAGAGAGTTTTATTGTGTTCAGAATTATTCAAGGATTGTCTGCGGGCATAATTACAACGTTAATGTTCACGCTATTGATTAAGACAACGGGTCAAGACCATATTGGGAAAGTCATGGCTGTCGTAAGTGCACCTATGATATTCGGGCCCATCATGGGACCAGTCATTGGTGGATTTGTAATTCATATTGTGTCTTGACGCTGGATGTTCTTTATTAATGTCTTAGTCGTAATCATCGCCATATTATTGCAAATAAAATATTTACCGAACTTTGTCGCTTTTAATAAAAGTAAGTCTATTGACATGTTAAGAATCATATTGCTAGGTCTTATCAGTATATCAACCATATACGGTTTAACAAAAGCAAGTGATTACCATAGTTTTTATAATAGAACTACTATTCTTCTTCTGATTATTGGTTGTATTATGATACTTATGTATTATATTCATAATAAAGTTAAAAATGATAATACCATTATGCCGTTATCACTCTTTAGTAAGGGAAATTATACAGCACCATTTATAGGCTTATTTCTCTCGAACATAGGTATCAAGGGACCTATGGTCATAATTCCGTTATATTTTCAGACATTTAAGCATTACACTCCTATTGAAGCAGCTCTAGCACTTATACCACAGGGAATTGGAATGCTTATTACAAGACCATACATGGGGATATTGATCGATCAATATGGAGCGAAATGGGTGGTTTTAGTCAGTGTTATAATCTCGATGTTTGGATCAATACCTTTATTATTTATTACAGATCATACTAGTATCATTGCTCTATCTATTATCTTGTTTTTAAGAGGATGTAGTGTTGGAGGCATTAATTTAGGTTTAACTACTGATGCATATATGGGCATTAAAGAAAGCGTATTAGCTGAAGCGGCTGTGGGAATTAATATGATTGAAAATATTGGTTCAAGTTTTGGAACAGCTTTTATTGCAACAATTCTTTTAGTTGTAATAAATCAATTAGGTAATTCCTTGACACACAGTATTATCGCTTATCATGCTGGATTCTTAGTATCAGTCATTACATTAATTTTAATTATTGTTCCAGCTTTATTTCTTACTAATAAGTCAAAGGCGACAATATAAGCAATAATACGTCCAGTAATTGATTTTGATTAATCATATACTGGCCGTATTTGTGTATTATGTTCTTTTGTTAGAAAAACTATTGTATAAATTGACTGTTTCGACTATTGTCTGATTCAGAGTCAGATGATTGAGTAGATGATATATCGGACTGGCTTTTTAGCTTAACATTAACTGTTAGCGTTTTTCCATCTCGTATAACAGTTAGTTTAGCAGTCTCACCAGGCTTTTTATTTTGATACAGATAAGTTCTTAAATCAGTATCTTCTTTTACAGTTTTATTATCTATTTTAGTAATGATATCGCCTGTTTTTAATTCACTTGAGCGACTTACTTTAGCAACATAAATACCATCATCACGATCTGTGTTTAATTCTTTTTTATAAGAATCAGGAATATCACTTAAATTTAGTAAACCAATTCCTATAGAAGGGCGTTCAATTTTACCGTTTTTAACAAGTTGTTCAATAGTTACTTTAACTTCATTACTTGGAATAGCAAAACCAATACCTTCTACTTGCTCAGCGGCTATTTTCATAGAGTTGATACCAACCAAGTTACCATTAATATCTACTAATGCACCACCAGAGTTACCAGGGTTTATTGCAGCATCAGTTTGCAAGACGTTAACTTTAGTACCTCCAGAAGTAGTATCTGACTCAATTGTACGCTCATTTGCTGAAATAATTCCAGAAGTAACTGAATTAGCAAATTCCAAACCTAGAGGATTACCCATAGCGAATACACTATCCCCAGTTTGCACTTTTGAAGAATTTGCAAATTTAATTGATTTGATACCCTTAGTATTATCTATTTTTAAGACAGCTATATCTGATACAGTATCCTTCCCAATTAACTTCGCTTTAACTTGTTTACCACTATGCAATTGCACTTTAATCTCGGATGCACCACTTATTACATGGGTGTTTGTCACAATGTAAGCAGAATTATTATTAATTTGATAGATTACACCTGAACCAATACCTGCTTCTTCAGATTCGGATGACGATTTACCTTGTAAAAAATCTTCTAGACCATTAGCTTTTTGCATATTAATGACACCAACTATCGCAGGTGATACATCTTTAATCATTGCATTAACAGATTTATATTTATCACTTTTTCCGTCTAATACATTTCCACCTTTACTATTATTGGCTTCTTGAACTTGGGCACCACCATTATCTATTCCAACTAATCCCATTATTTTACTTGCACCTAAGACAAGTAAAGCACCTATCACACCAGCAATTAATGCAACGATAATTGTTTTAAACCATGGGAATTTAGGTTTTCCAGGTTGAGGTTGCTGATAGTTGTTATAATTTGATTGATTCTCTTGATTAAATTCAGACATTTTTAACCTCCATTATAATATTAACCCTTTATTTAATTATGAAAGGTTTAATCAAATATTGCCAGTAATCCACTATCAGACTTTAGATGTATCTTTTGATAAGTTGTTCATATATAAGGATAATGATAAAATCAATAAAGTATAGAAATCAATAAGCAGGTGACATAATGTATCAATTTATAAGTAGACTATTAGATTTTATATTAGTTAAAATGGCTAAATCATTATATGTTATTGGGAAGGAGAACATTCCTAAAGATAACAAATACGTAGTAACATGTACTCATGAAAGTTATAATGAAGTGATCATGTTAGGTATGGCATTAGTTCCTAATGAAATTCATTACATGGCTAAAAAAGAATTATTTAATAATAAATGGTTTGGTCAATTTTTAACTTCATTGAATGCTTTTCCTGTTGACCGTGAAAATCCAGGACCAAGTACATTGAAAAGACCAGTTAATTTGTTAAAAGAAAATAAAACTGTTGGTATCTTCCCAACGGGACATCGTACATCAGCTGAAGGGGCTCCATTAAAAAGAGGCGCTTCAACTATTGCAATGTTAGGCAAAGCGCCAATTTTACCAGCAGCCTATGTTGGACCTAAAAAATTACTTGGTTTAATTACAGGTCAGGCACTTATTAAATTTGGTGAGCCAATTTATCAATCAGATATTCCTAAAAATTTAAAAAGAAATGAAAAAATAGATTATTTAACACATGAAATTGAAAGACGTACAGCCCAATTACAAAAAGAACTACACTTAATTCAAGGTAGTCTAGATAAATAAATTATAGTAACTAATTAACAATAAACACTCTATTTAATGACTCAAATAGTTATTTTAATAGGGTGTTTTTGTTTTTAAATATACACTTAATTAATCTCAGTGAATTTAATACGAGACTTTTATTCTTATAAATTTATTTAAAATTAAAATTTTACATTTATAGGTTGAAGAGCTTTAGCGTGTTAGATACCTGTATGCTTATTATATTTTTAAAATGATTTAAAATCGACACATCAAAAGCGCTTACATATATGGTAAATTAGTTATGGAACTATATACATATCTTAGTTATATTTAAATTATTTGAATAATATCTGTTTTGGGAGTGAGTGAAATGTTTAAATTTTTTCAAAATTTAGGGAGATCCTTAATGCTACCAGTAGCTGTTTTACCCGCTGGCGCAATAATCGTTGGAATTGGTAATTTGCTTAAAGCATTAAATATATTACCAACAGTGTCATTATTCTTCACTACGGTAGGGAATGCAATACTAGGCCAACTAGGGCTGATCTTTGCAATTGGCGTTGCGATTGGTATGGCAAAGAAAAATGATGGTGCAGTCGCATTAGCGAGTGCTTTGGGATTTGCACTGGTCGTTAAAGTATTATCTCCTGAGTTAGTAGCACCATTATTTAATATAAAAGAGAGTGCTGTAAACGACGGATTTAGTAAGATGGATAATTCAAATGTGTTTATTGGTATTATAATAGGACTAATTGCAGCATACTGTTATAACAAATTCAGTGATGTGGAATTACCTACAGCGTTATCATTCTTTAGTGGTAAGCGATTAGTTCCAATTATGACAGTATTCTATTGTACTTTTTTAATTGTGATTTTATTATTCGCATGGCCATTTATATATTCAGCTATAGTGGCATTTGGTGAATGGTTAGTTGGTTTTGGACCATTCGGTGCATTCCTATACGGCTTCTTTAACCGACTATTAATTCCTACTGGGCTTCACCATGCATTAAATGCTGTGTTCTGGTTTGATACAACAGGAATTAACGATATCGGTAAATTCCAAACTGGACAAGATGCAATCAAAGGTATTACTGGTCGATATCAAGCAGGGTTCTTCCCAATTATGATGTTTGGTATGCCAGCTGCAGCGTTGGCGATGTATCACACCGCTGAATCTTCTCAGAAAAAACAAGTATATGGTTGGTTTATAGCAAGTTCCATTTCTGCATTTATGGTTGGTGTAACTGAACCGATTGAATTTGCATTTATGTTTGTTGCACCGGTATTATTTGTAATCCATGCATTATTAACCGGTTTGTCATTATTTATAGCTGCTTTATTTCATTGGACAGCAGGATTCTCATTTAGTGCAGGTTTAATTGATTACGCATTATCACTAATTAATCCAGTGGCTAATCATCCGTTAATGATTTTAGTTCAAGGCATTGTATTCTTCGTTTTATATTACTTTATCTTTAGATTTGTCATTAAAATCTTTAACCTCAACACAATTGGTCGTGGTGACAATTTATTAGCTGATCCAACTGCTAATACAACTGAGAAAGATGGGGCTGAAACTACAAGTAAAAGCAAATATCATCACACAGCAAGTCAAATCTTAGAAGGATTAGGTGGTAGTGAAAATATTACTACATTGACCAATTGTGCTACTAGATTAAGAATGGAATTAAAGGATAATTCTATTATTGACGAACAAAAAATTAGAAATGCAGGAGCGGTTGGGGTAACCAAAAATGGTCAACACTCAGCACAAGTTATAATTGGCACTCATGTACAGCAGGTCGCAGATGAAATTGAAAAGCAAATGTAAAATTTATAATTTCATTTTTTAAATGTATTAAGACAGACAAAATATGTCTTACTGATTTGATAAGATATAACCATATTGAGAAATATGTGTTGTTCAATTAGCTGATGAATTTTAGGAGGCTACCTAGAATTCATCAGTTTTTTATTATAGTTTTATTGACATTGAGATATAAGACGTTAAGATTATAAGTATCAGAATATTCAAAAATAATGGAGCGAAAAGTCATGAAATCAATTTTATTTGATGTAGACGGTGTATTCTTAAGTGAGGAACGTTGTTTCGATACGTCTGCTTTAACTATAGATGCGTTACTTAAAAGTGAACATTTTTTAGGTTTAGATAAATCATTTAAATTAAATACATTAAGTTACGAAACTATAAATAATATTCGCAGTAAAGTATTTAATAATGATATAATTCTTAATCGATTAAAATCAATGGGATTAAATTCAAATTGGGATATGTTATTTGTCGTTTTTTGCATACATTTTATCCATTTAATGAAGCAATTTACCTTTCAACAAATTAAAGACATTATAGAAGATAATCAATTTTCAGCTAGAAGTATTCAAGACATTCAGTCATTGATCAATAAAGATTTTAAAATCGATTATGAACTTCCTATGAATTTTATTAATCATAGTCAAGGTGGTAAAAATAATATTTATGCTGAGTTAGAACAATATGCTAAGAAAGAATTAAATGTTAATGATGCGCGTTTGTTTAAACTTAAAGGACCTCTATGGTTTGTTGCAAGAGATTTATACCAAGAATTATACTTGGGTTCTGAATTATTTGAACAAGTTGAAGAAAAGACTTCTATTCTTGATGGCATTAATGGTTTTATTTATCACGAAACTGTTCTTAGACCTATTGAAGAGATAAAGTCATTACTTAAATCTCTTAAAGAGAGAGGTTATCATCTTGCAATAGCTACAGGTAGACCTAGAACTGAGACATTAGTTCCATTTGAATCTTTAGGTTTAAAAGCGTTCTTTTCAGATAATCACATTGTTACTGCAAGTGATGTTATGGAAGCTGAAAATGAATATCCTGAATTTATACCTCTAGGTAAGCCTAATCCTTTTTGCTATATAGCTACTCTATATGGAAATAACAAGGAGAATTATAAACAATTCATTACTCAACAAGATCAAATTGTAAATAAAGAAGATGTAATCATTGTTGGTGACTCACTGGCTGATTTATTCTGTGCTAAACAAATAGGTGCTACTTTTATAGGTACATTAACAGGATTAAAAGGGCAAGAGGCTCATAAAGAATTGAAGCATCATGAAGCGGATTATATTTTTGATCATATAGGTTTAATTAAAAGTATTTTATTGTAAGGTTAATTCACCATAAATTGATATTAAATCATTAGTATTAATACGCCCCTCAATGATGAAGTAAAATTCATCATTGAGGGGCATTATTATTTCAAGTAGTTATAGTAGTGAATCTTTAAAAAGATTAGTTATTTGACTGAAAGTGTAGTTCCATATATTTTATCGAAACCACCCACATCATATAGTTCATTGATAATATCCTCAGTAACAGGTTGATCAATTGATAATACCATCATCGCTTGGCCTCCTTGTACATTTCTGCCAAGTGACATTGATGCAATATTAATATTATGATTACCTAGTAGCTGACCAGTTAAACCGACCATACCAGGCTTGTCACCATGATAAGAAACAAGTTGGTAGGAATTAGGTTTAAAGTCAACAGAGTAATCATTAATACGTACAATACGAGCACCAAAGCCAGCTATGACAGTGGCACCAATTTTTACTTCTTCCGTATCACTAACTAAATGAACTTGAATATAATTACTAAAAGTACCTTGTGATGCTCTTTTTTCAACGTTACGTGTTACACCTTGTTCATTTAAAAGTGCAAAAGCATTAATGATATTAATACGATCTCCTAAATCCTGTTGCAAAATTTGTTTTACAATTGAGCGTGTAATTAAGTCAGTTTCTTGTTTAGCGACATCACCATTAAAAGTCACCTTGATTTCTCTTGGTGCACCTTCAATTAATTGAATTGCTAATTCACCAGATAACTCACCTATTTCAATCCATTGTTGTGTTATTTCATCTATATCATTGAAACTAATTTTTGGGGCATTGACTGCGTGCGTTACATTACCGTTTTCCAGTATATCTATAATTTCTTCTGACACTGATACTGCAACTTTCTCTTGAGCCTCAATAGTTGATGCACCTAAGTGTGGCGTAACAATGATTTTATCATGCTCAATTAATGGTGAATTGGTAGGGGGTTCATGTTCAAATACGTCTAATGCAGCACGTGCGATCTGATTGTTATTTAGTGCATTTAATAAATCATCTTCATTGATGATACCGCCTCTTGCGACGTTAATAATTTGCAATGTTGGCTTTGCTTTTGAAAAGAAATCAGCATTCACAATACCTCTTGTTTTAGGTGTTAATGGCGTATGAACTGTTACAAAATCAGCTTGTCTAGCTATTTCATCTATAGTAGCAAGTTTAACGCCTAATTGCTGTGCTTTATCTTCCGTAAGATAAGGGTCATAAGCTAATACTTTCATACCGAAACTTTGAAGTCGTTGTGCTACACCAATACCTATTCGTCCTGCACCTATGACACCTAATATTTTGTGGTAAAGTTCAACACCCTTAAATGCTTTTCTATTCCATTCCTTATTTTTTAAAGATGCATGCGCTTGAGGAATATTTCTAGCCATCGCTAAAATCATAGCTACTGAATGTTCAGTTGCAGAAATAGTATTACCATCAGGTGCATTAATAACTAAAATACCTTGGAGAGTAGCAGCATCAATATCAATATTGTCAACGCCAACACCAGCACGAGCGATAACTTTCAATTTATTAGCCTTTTCAATGATTTGTTGAGTGACTTGCGTCTGACTACGAACAATTAACCCCTCGTAATTATCTATAATATCTAATAATGATTGTTCATCCAAATTAGTTTTAAAATCGACGTTAAAATCAGAATGGTTTAATAAACTTTGTAATCCATCTGTTGAAATAGGGTCTGACACTAGAATATTATGCTTCACTATGAATCACCTCTGAAAATTTTGTTAAGCCTTTCCCAATATAATTCGTTTGACGGTAATCTGTAAGTATAATCTCTAAAGCACTTATAACTGATAGCATATCGAAAGGTGAGACTTTACCCATATGTCCGATACGTAAAATCTTTCCTTTCAATTTACCTTGACCACCAGCAATTGTAATATTAAATCTTGTTTTTAAAGTTGATTTAATATGAGTTAATTCATCTTTGGATGTTGGTATGAACGATGTTACCGTTGGGGAAGCGAAATCATCTTCTACTAGAAGTTCTAAATCTAATGCATTTAAAGCTGATCTTAGACCGTCTCTAATAATATAGTGACGTTTGATGGTATTTTCAAACCCTTCAGAATGAATTAATTCGGCATAAGCGTTTACAGCTCTAAATAACCCGACATTTGGTGTAAAAGGAGTAGAATCTTGTTGAAGTGAGTCAAAGTATTTATTTAAATTTAAGTAAAAGCGTGGTGTAGTCACTTCCTTAAAACGTTTCAACGCACGATCATTAAAAGCAACGAATGCTAGTCCAGGTGGCAACATAATTGCTTTTTGACTTCCAGAAACTAACACATCTATGTTGTCACGTTCTAAATTAACATCTACAGCACCAATACAACTCACACCGTCTACAACAAAGTAGATATCTTGATCGAATGTTTTCAATGCTTTACCAAGTTCACCTACAGGATGTAGGACAGCTGTTGACGTTTCGCAGAATTGAGTAAATACAGCACTGATTTGATGATTTAAATTGTTAAGATATGTTATGAATTCTTTAACATCAATGGGTTGTCCCCATTCCACATTATATATGTATACATTTTCATAGTATGTTTCAGCAATTTGTTTAAAGCGTTTGCCAAAGGCGCCTGACACTATAACGACAAAATGATCATCAGGATTAACTATATTTAACATACTTGCTTCTAAGACACTAGTGCCACTTGATGTTAAAATCATAACTTCATTTTCTGTACCAAAAATGGGTTTTAAATTGTTAAATGCTTTTTTAGCTATAGATTCAAAATCTGGTGAACGGTGACCAACCATAGGTAAACCTAAAGCATGATTGATTTCCTTTGGAACTGGAGTAGGTCCTGGTGTTAATAAAAGTGGTTCATAATAATTCATTAAATTTCCTCCCACGGTATAAGATTTAATCATTTTACCAAATATTCTGATAATTTAAAAGAGCAATCACCATGTTTATATGAGATTCATGGTGAAACTAGCGCAATTTTAACAATTATTGAATTGACGCTTGAATTTTAATTTCTACATTATTACGTATAGAATTCGAAATCATACAATTATTATCGGCTATTTCTAATAATTTAGGAAGTCGTTTCTCAAGACTTTCTTTGTGTTCTGCAGTCACTGAAATTTTAGGATAATGTGTTATTGTTGCCATTTTAAACTTACCATTCTCGAATAGGGCAGTACCCACTGAATCATTTATCAGATCGATGTCGGTAAATTTTGCTCTTTCTAATGTTGCTGCCAATGAGATGATATAACAAGACGATGCTGCTGATACTAATAATTCATCAGGATTTGTACCTACTCCATTACCACCAAGCGGTGCAGGTATAGAAATTTGTTCGGAAATAATGTCTCCATTAACAGTTCCAACTTCTTCTCTTCCACCACGCCATTTTGTTTGTACTTTAAAATCATGCTTAACCATTTATGTTTAACCTCCACTTATAATATGGTAATTTAAGTGTAGTTTAAAGTGTGACATAATTAAAGAAAGGTGACTTTTATGAAAATTAATAAACCTAATCAAGCATTTCAAATAGTTGCTCATCGTGGTTTATCGAATCAATTTCCAGAAAATACTCTTGTTGGTTTTAAGGCGGCTTTAATGCAACATGTTGATATGTTAGAAATAGATGTACATTTCAGCAAAGACAATCATTTAGTTGTTATACATGATGACACTATTAATCGAACTTCAAATGGTGAAGGAAAAGTAAAAGACTATACACTTGAAGAATTGTTAACATTTGATTTTGGAGTAAAACATGATAAATCCTTTCAAAATACTAAGATTTCGACATTTGAAGAGGTGTTATCCTTAATTAAAAATTTTTCAAAAAAGTTACTTATTGAGATTAAAGTTCCACATCAATATCCCGGAATAGAAACAGCTGTATTGAATGCTTTAGAAATATATAAAGTTCCTAAACATAAGGCAATCATTCAATCTTTTGATGAAGATTGTGTGAAACGTTTAAACTCAATGGATAGTGAGTATCAATTGGGGTTGCTTATTAGTAGAAAGAAATATTGGTATAAATCTCCAAACTTTGAAGAAATATCTGATTATGCAAATTTTATTAATCCTAATTACAAATTAGTTAATTCTAAATTTATAAAAAATGCACATAGTCAATCATTGAAGGTTATTCCATATACTGTGAATAAACCGAAAGATGTTAAAAAACTTATCAATCTTGGCGTAGATGGCATTATTTCTGATCTACCAGAGGATATCTTTAGAATATAAAATCACTTTGATCATCTATGAATAAAAAACCACCCATTCCATAAGGAAGGGTGGTTGTTCATTATCATGAACTTATCTTGAGTAGTACTCAACGATTAATTGTTCATTAATTTCAGCTGGTAATTCGCTACGTTCAGGGAAGCGTACGAAAGTACCTTTTAAGCTATCTGCATCAAAGTCTAAGTATTCTGGTACGAAATTATTAATTTCAACAGATTCTTTGATGATGTCTAAGTTTTGTGATTTTTCACGTACAGTGATAACTTGACCAGGTTTTAATGAATATGATGGAATATCAACACGACGACCATCAACTTCAACGTGACCGTGACCAACTAATTGACGTGCTTGACGACGAGTACGAGCTAAACCTAATGAATAAACAACTGCGTCTAAACGACTAGCTAATAAAATCATGAAGTTTTCACCATGTACACCGTGTTGTTTACCAGCGATGTCAAATGTGTTACGGAATTGTCTTTCAGTCATTCCATATAAATAACGTAATTTTTGTTTTTCACGTAATTGTAAACCATATTCTGATAATTTTTTACGTTGGTTTGGACCGTGTTGTCCTGGTGCGTAAGGACGTTTTTCTAATTCTTTACCAGTACCGCTTAATGAGATACCTAAACGACGAGATTTTTTCCAGTTTGAACCTCTGAATCGAGCCATATTAAGACTCCTCCTTTTTCTTTTTTGTTGTTATGAATAAACAAAAAAGAGTGTTGCATGCCCAATAGGATATGTTGTTTTATGTGTCTTCACCTTATAGCGTCAGTTACGCGACACGTCCTCATCGGGAACAACATAGAGCTCATTGATATGCAACTGCTATTTTCGTTAATTCACACAAAGTTCATTGTAACAGTATTTTACAAAGTGTCAATACTTTTTAGTTATTTAGTTAGCTGTTTTTCAAGAACTTTGACAATAACTTCTAAACCTTCCTTGTCTTCATTAGTAAATCGATCTGTGATAGGTGCATCAATATCTAGAACCCCAATTATTTCATCATTGACATGAATTGGAATAACTATTTCTGATTTACTGTTTGCATCGCAAGCAATGTGTCCTGGGAACGCGTGTACATCTTTAACTAACTGAGTTTTATCTTCTGCAACTGCAGTACCACAGACACCTTTGCCAATTGCAATATGAACGCAAGCTGGATGACCTTGAAAGGGTCCAAGAATAAGTTCTTCATTTTCAATAAGATAAAAACCAACCCAATTAATTTGATCTAAATTATCATTTAATATAGCTGATGTATTGCTTAGAATTGCGATAAAGTTCTGTTCGTCTTCGATTAAACTTTGAAGCTGTTTCGTTAATAAATTATAATTTGTTTCTTTTATTATTGGCATATGCTTACCTCATTTTGTTATTTTTAATAAATTATAAATGGAAAAATTTATTCTATCAATTCATTCATTTACTAGTTTAATGAAAGCGGTATTTGCGTTATAATAATGATAACATAGGAGGAGAATGAGATGGTTTTATACACAATATTAGCAATAATTATCATTGTTTTAATCATTGTAGGAATCATGTTTTATTTACGTTCTAACAAACGAAAAATTGTTGAAGAAGCTGAAGAACGTAAGTTAAAAGTTCAAAGATTACCTTTTGAAGAAAATTTAAAACAACTTTCTGAATTAAATTTAAAAGGGGAAACTAGAACAAAATATGATGCCTTTAAGAGAGACACCTTAGACTATACAAATAACTATTTAGCACCCGTAGAGGAAAAAATCCACGATGCTGAAATTCAACTTGATAAGTTTCAATTTTCTGGAGCTCAAAGTGATATTGACGATGCACATGAATTAATGGATAAATATGAAGCTGGGTATCAACAACAAGTTGAAGATGTTAATGAAATTGTATCTTTACATAAGGAAAATGAACAAGTTTATGAAAAGTGCAAGACTAATTATCGAGAAATGAAGCGTGATGTGTTAGCTAACAGACATCAGTTCGGCGATGCAGCTTCACCACTTGAAAAAAGAATTGAATCATTTGAGCCAGAACTTGTACAGTATGAAGAACTTAAAGAAGAAGGTAATTACGTTCAAGCACACAACCACATTATGGGTCTAAATGAATCTATGAATGAAGTCCAAAAGTATATGGATGAAATTCCAGAATTAATTAGAGAAGCTCAAAAAGAACTACCTGGGCAATTTCAAGATTTAAAATATGGTTGTCGTGACTTAAAGATGAACGGTTATGATCTAGATCACGTTAAAATCGATGGTACGCTACAAAGCTTAAAGACAGAGTTGAATTTTGTAGAACCTATGATCAGTCGTCTTGAGTTAGATAATGCAAACGATAAACTTGAACAAATTAATGATAAGCTTGATGAAATGTATGATTTGATTGAGCATGAAGTTAAAGCTAAAAATGAAGTGGAAGAAACTAAAGAACAAATTACTGATGAATTGTTTAAAGCACGAGAGATGAATTACACATTACGTACAGAAATTGACTATATTCGTGAAAATTATTTCATTAATGAAAGCGATGTTCATAGCATTAGACAACATGAGAACGAAATTCAAAATTTAGTAGCAGTATATGATGAAATTCTTAAAGAAATGGCTAAATCTGCTGTACGTTACAGCGAAGTTAAAGACAACTTAGAATATTTAGACGATCACGTTAAAGTAATTAATGAGAACCAAGAAAAATTACAAAATCATCTTATTCAATTGAGAGAGGATGAAGCTGAGGCAGAAGATAATCTGTTAAGAATTCAATCTAAAAAAGAAGAAGTTTATCGCCGACTTTTAGCTTCAAATTTAACAAGTGTACCTGAAAGATTCATTATTATGAAAAATGAAATTGACCATGAAGTTCGTGAAACTAATGATCAATTTAGTGAACGTCCAATTCACGTTAAACAACTTAAAGATAAAGTTGCCAAAATTGTTATTCAAATGAATACTTTTGAAGATGAAGCAAATGATGTATTGGTGAATGCCGTATACGCAGAACGTTTAATTCAATATGGTAACCGTTATCGTAAAGATCATAATAATGTAGATAAGAGTTTAAACGAAGCAGAACGCTTGTTTAAAAATAATCGTTACAAACGATCAATTGAAATTTCAGAACAAGCACTTGAAAGTGTAGAACCTGGAATTACTAAATATATTGAAGATGAGGTAGCCAAAGGTTAATTTCGCTTGTCATATTGACAATAAACATTTATAACTTTGGTAAGTAATAAATGTTAGGTTAAAGCAAATAAATAGTAGTCTATTTTGAGGTGGGACAATGAATTCGTAATGAATTCTGTCCCATCTTTTTTGATTTATTTAAACTTATATAAAGTTATTGAAATTAAGGGGGGTTACTTAAATTCGGAACGCTTAATAAATAATGCTAAATAAGTTTTCAACTCAAAATCATTTAATTTGAGTCCGACGCCTTTTATTTTTATTTAAAAATAGTATAATGCTTTAGTATCTATTTTTGAATAATATGTCTATAAACGATAAATTTACAAAGGGTAAATAATTTAATAGTGAATGAAAGAGAGTGTTTTAAGTGATCTATTTTGATAATGCAGCCACTACTAAGCCTCATAAAGATGTACTCGATTCATTTAATAAAGTAAATGAAACTGTTTATTTCAATCCAAATAGTCCTCACAAGTGGGGCTTGCAAGCGGAGAAGGTGCTTCTACAAGCAAAGGAACGTATATCTTCAATGTTATCTATAGGACAAAATACAGATGTTATTTTCACAAGTGGTGCCACTGAATCGAATAATATAGCTTTAAAAGGTATTGCTTATCGTAAAAAGCAATTTGCAAATGAAATTATTACTTCCGTTTTAGAACATCCATCCGTCTTAGAAGTGATGAGATATTTAGAAGAAGATGGGTTTGTCTTAAAATATGTTGATGTTAATGCGAATGGTCGTGTTGATATTGAACATTTAGCTTCATTGATGAATGATAAGGTCGGCCTTGTTTCTTGTATGTATGTGAATAATATTATGGGACAAATTCAACCTATTGATGAAATAGTGAACATATTAAAAGAATATCCTAAAGCACATTTACACGTTGATGCAGTTCAAGCTTTGGGAAAGGTAACAATGAACCTTGAAGGTGTTAATAGTGTAAGCTTTAGTGGCCATAAATTTAATGGACTTAAAGGACAAGGTCTCCTATTAATTGACAATAAAGATAAATTAGAGCCTATTGTTCATGGCGGAGGACAAGAATACGGCGTAAGAAGTGGAACAGTGAACTTGCCAATGAATGTGTCACTAGTGAAAGCAATAACTTTAGCAATGGATAATTTAAATGAACGTAATCAACGATTAAGTGATTATAACCATGAATTACGTGAATTTTTAAAAGAGTTTAGAGGTGTATATATCAATTCTCCTATGGATTGTGCACCGCAAATATTAAATATTGCGTTTCCAGGTGTGAAAGGTGAGGTCTTAGTTAATGCATTTTCTAAATTGGATATCATGGTTTCAACTACAAGCGCTTGCTCATCTAAAAGAGAGAAACTAAATGAAGTTTTAATGTCAATGGGACTTCCGGATAATAAAATTGAAGGAAGTATTAGATTATCCTTAGGAGATATGACTACTCAAGAAGATATTGATCAATTTAAAGTGAAATTTGGAACAATATACAAAGAAATTAAGGAGTTGTTAAAGTAAATGGAGTTTGATCATTTATTAGTTAGATATGGTGAACTGACTTTAAAAGGAACAAATCGGAAAAAGTTTGTAAATGCTTTGAAAGATAACGTTATTAAGTCTTTACAAACTATAGAAGGAACACATGTTAAAGGTAAGAGAGATAGAATGTATATCTCATTAACTGAAAAAGCGGATGCACAAGAGGTAATCAATCGCTTAACTAAAATATTTGGTATTAAATCTATTAGTCCTGTTCATAAAACATCTCAAGAATTAGATGAAATAAAAAAATTATGTGTTGATTTAGCTCAAGATTTTAAACCGGGAGAGACATTCAAAATTGATGTTAAACGTGTAGATAAGTCATTTCCAATGGACACATATGCTTTACAACGTGAACTTGGAGGTGCGATTTTACAAGCAACTGAAGATATATCGGTTGATGTGAAACAACCGGATTATAACGTAAGAGTTGAAGTAAGAATGGATGGTGTGTATGTATTCACACAAATTTATGAAGGTGCTGGTGGTTTACCAGTTGGCACTGGCGGTAAAACACTCTTAATGTTGTCAGGAGGCATAGACTCTCCAGTAGCTGGAATGGAAATTATGAAACGTGGTGTTTATATAGAAGCGATTCATTTCCATAGTCCACCTTTCACTAGTGAAAAAGCTAAAGACAAAGTGATTGAACTTACACGTATCCTCTCTGAAAGAGTGGGGCCAATAAAATTGCATATAGTGCCATTTACAGAATTACAAAAACAAATAAATAAAGTAGTTCATCCTAGATACACAATGACATCTACACGTCGCATGATGTTACGTGTAGCGGATATTGTATTAGAAAAAGTTGGGGCTAATGCGATTGTTAACGGTGAAAATTTAGGACAAGTGGCAAGTCAAACATTAAAGAGTATGTACGCAATTAATGATGTGACTTCTACTCCGATTTTAAGACCACTTGTTTCGCTTGATAAGGAAGATATTGTCAAGAAAGCACGAGAGATTGGTACATTTGATGTTTCGATTCAACCTTATGAAGACTGTTGTACTATTTTCACTCCTAAAAATCCTGTAACTGAACCAGATTTTGATAAAGTAATTAAATATGAAAGTGTATTTAACTTCGATGAAATGGTTCAACGTGCAGCAGATAATATTGAAACATTAACGATTAACAAAGATTATAAAAGCGAAAAAGACCAAAACACTGATGCATTAATTGATGAGTTATTCTAAAATGGAGTAATCAAGTATTAAAAACAAAGGGGATATGCATCATGGAGATAACGCTAAATATTATATTGATTATTATAGCATTTGGATTTTTAGCTGCTTTTATCGATGCAGTAGTAGGTGGTGGGGGCCTAATTTCAACACCAGCTCTATTAGCTATAGGAATGCCACCTTCATTGGCCATTGGTACTAACAAATTAGCCAGTTCATTTGGATCGCTTACAAGTGCAATTAAGTTTATACGTTCAGGCAAAGTAGATTTAAATATTGTACTTAAGTTATTTCCATTTGTGTTTATATTTGCAGCAGGCGGTGCTAGTTTAGCTACTATGTTGCCTGCACAAGTTTTAATGCCTTTAATTATCATTATATTGAGCCTTGTACTGATATATACAATTACGAAAAAAGATTGGGGAAATGTGCGCACATTTTCTAAGCTAACAATTGGTAAAGCTGTCATTTTTGTATCTTTAATGTTAATGATTGGCTTTTATGATGGTTTCTTAGGTGGAGGCACTGGCTCTTTTATGTTATTTGTTTTGCTTATGTTTGGATTTGATTTTTTAAGTGCAGCAGGTAATGCGAAAGTCTTAAACTTTGCTTCTAATTTAGGTGCATTAGTTCTGTTTATTATCTTAGGTCAGGTTGATTTTGTGTATGGCTTAATTATGGCTGTAAGTATGATAATTGGTTCATATGTAGGTGCACAATTTGCCATAAGTAATGGTGTTGGTTATGTAAAGATACTTTTTATCATCGTTACAACAGTTCTAATATTGAAAAACACATATGACTACATTTTACAACTACTTCAACATTAGATATGATTTAGTTTTAAATGATTGATTTAAGTTTTACGACTGTCGTATGATAGCAATATAATGATAAATACTATAGGAGGTCATTTCATCATGACACAAATTACTTTTAAAAATAATCCAATTCATTTAGCTGGTTCTGAAGTATCAGAAGGGCAACATGCTCCTGACTTTAAAGTATTAGATAACGATTTAAATGAAGTTAGTTTAGAAAATTATAAAGGTCAAAAGAAATTAATCAGCGTTGTACCTTCTATTGATACAGGTGTGTGTGACCAACAAACTCGTAAATTTAATGAAGAAGCGGCGCAAGAAGACGGTGTTGTTTTAACGATTTCTGCAGATTTACCATTTGCTCAAAAAAGATGGTGTGCATCAAATGGTTTAGACAACGTTATTACTTTAAGTGACCATAAAGACTTATCATTTGGTCAACAATATGGTGTTGTTATGGAAGAGTTAAGATTATTAGCTCGTTCTGTTTTTGTATTAGATAGCAATGACAAAGTTGTATATAAAGAATTAGTTAGTGAAGGTACTGATTTCCCTAACTTTGATGCTGCATTAGAAGCATATCGCAACATTTAATATCAATTTTTAGAAGATAGATATAACGTAAAAGTGTCCATATTTATTTCAGAAATGCTACTTTAAATTAGCGTTGATTATTTTTAAGAAATAAACCGAATGGACACTTTTTTAATGGAGAGGATTAAGTTTATGAGTGAAGAACAAACAATCATGGAAAAGCTTTTCAAAACATTAGATGAAAAAGCTAAAGCTTTAAATGAACAAAACGGTCAAAGTTTTATTGAGAATTTAGGATTAGCGATGGAAGATGTTTATAGTAATAAACGTGAATTATTGGAACAAGCCACATTACAAGATCGTAGAAAAGCATTTCAGTTCGCTTATTTAAGTTTAATGCAAGAAGAAACGATTCAAGCCAATCACCAAATAACACCCGATTCTATTGGTTTAATTCTCGGATTTTTAGTTCAAAAATTTACTGAAAACAACGAAGAATTACATGTTGTAGATATCGCTAGTGGTGCAGGCCATTTAAGTGCATCTGTTAATGAAGTGCTTAAGGATACTACAATTATGCATCATCTTATTGAAGTTGATCCGGTACTTTCAAGAGTTAGTGTACATTTAGCAAATTTCTTGGAGATACCGTTTGATGTTTATCCTCAGGATGCAATTATGCCGTTACCATTAGAAGAAGCGGATATTGTTATTGGTGATTTACCGATAGGATATTATCCTCTAGATGAACGAAGTCATGAAATGCAATTAGGTTTTAAAGAAGGGCATAGCTATTCTCACTATTTACTAATTGAACAAGCAATTACTGCCTTGAAACAATCTGGTTTCGCATTTTTAGTAGTTCCAAGTAATATTTTTGAAGATGACAATGTAAAACAGTTGGAAAATTTCATTGCTACAGAAACAGAAATGCAAGCATTTCTAAATTTACCTAAGACGCTATTTAAGAACGAAAATGCGCGTAAATCAATATTGATTTTACAAAAGAAAAAATCGAATGAGACTAAGCCAGTTGAAGTGTTATTAGCAAATATTCCTGATTTTAAAAATCCTAATCAATTCCAAGGATTTATTGGTGAATTAAATACTTGGATGAAAGACAATCATCCTCAAAAATAAACTGTGATATTCTTGAATTATGGCTGTATTAATGGTTAAATAAATATGGATATTAATTAATAAATTGGAGGACAATAATATATGTCTAGTTTAGTTTTAGCGATTAACGCTGGTAGTTCTTCTTTAAAATTCCAACTAATAAGAATGCCTGAAGAAACTCTAGTAACAAAAGGTTTAATCGAACGTATCGGTATTAAAGATTCAATCTTCACAATTGAAGTGAATGGTGAAAAAATTAAAGATGTTAAAGATATCAAGGATCATGAAGAAGCAATTAACATCATGTTAGACAGTTTCAAACAACATGGCATCATTGATGACATTAATGATATTGTTGGTACAGGACATCGTGTCGTGCACGGTGGTGAGTTATTCCCAACGTCAGCATTAGTTACAGATAAAGTGGAAGAACAAATTGAGTCATTAAGTGAATTAGCACCATTACATAACCCTGCTAACTTAATGGGTATCCGTGCATTCAGAAAATTATTACCAAACATTCCTCATGTAGCAGTGTTTGATACTTCATTCCACCAATCAATGCCAGAACAATCATATTTATATAGCTTACCTTACCAATACTATAAAGATTATGGTATTCGCAAATATGGTTTCCATGGTACAAGTCACAAATATGTATCACAACGTGCTGCTGAAATCATGAATAAACCAATTGAAGAGTTACGTATTATCTCTTGTCATATTGGTAATGGTGCATCAATTGCTGCCATCGATGGTGGTGAATCAATCGATACATCAATGGGATTCACTCCATTAGCGGGTGTTACAATGGGGACACGTTCAGGTAATATCGACCCTGCATTAATTCCTTTCATTATGCAAAAGACTGGTCAAAACGCCGAAGAAGTTCTTAATGTGTTAAACAAAGAATCAGGTCTACTTGGTATTTCAGGTACATCAAGTGACTTACGTGACCTTGAAAGTGATGCAGAAGAAGGTAAAGAACGTGCACAATTAGCACTAGACGTATTTGCTTCAAGAATTCATAAATATATTGGTTCTTATGCTACAAGAATGCATGGTGTGGATGTCATTGTATTTACAGCTGGTGTAGGAGAAAACTCTTCAACAGTTCGTGCTAAAGTATTAGAAGGCTTAGAATTCATGGGCATCTATTGGGATCCTAAGAAAAATGAAGCAATGCGTGGTGAAGAAGGATTTATCAATTACCCACACTCACCAGTTAAAGTTATTGTTATTCCAACAAATGAAGAAGTTATGATTGCTAGAGATACAGTTAAATTTGGCGAATTATAATTTATTAATACTGATAACATGCATTGTAATTAGACAATGTATGTTATCTTTTTTAAATAAAATTGTGACAAATAAATAATGACGATAAAGTCAAAGACCTTATCGCCATATTAAACTCACTTTGTAAATGAATAATTAGATATAACTTTTATGAATATTGTTTTCTAAATTCTGGCGTTGCAACTTCAGGTTGGAAATCTTCAGGGATTTCTTCTGTACGTACTACTAATACATCACATGGTGCGTGACGTACAATTGCTTCAGATACAGAACCGACAATAAATCTTTCAACAGCATTTAAACCTGAAGTACCACACATAATTAAATCTACACCTAATTCACTTGCTAACCTTTTAGGTATAATTGCTTTAGGAGAACCAAATTCTAAACGAGTTTCAACGTTAGTAACTCCAGCACGTGTTGCAACTTCTTGATAACCTTTTAACAATTCTTCAGAGAAACTTCTAGACTTCTCAGTGAATTGTGCATCGTATACTTCATAAGAAGAATACGTTCTTGAATCGATAATGTTCACTATAGTTAATTTAGCGTCATTACGTTTAGCTACGTCTACTGCTTTGTTGAAAGCCCACTCAGCTTCGTGTGAACCATCAACTGCGATTAAAATGTTTTTGTATGTTAACATCTTAATAACCCCCTTAGCTTTTCTTACTTATATATTACCACAAATTTCAGAATTTTTACTCTTTATATTTTAACAATAATGTGTACTTTTTCTGATTGCGCTTTCATTGGTTTAGCGTTACGATAGTGATGGAGGTGGATGGAATGAAAATTGGTATTCCAAAAGAGATAAAAAATAACGAAAACAGAGTTGGTTTGTCACCAAGTGGTGTACATGCATTAGTTGAGCAAGGACATACAGTACTTGTTGAGAAAGATGCTGGTTTAGGTTCATTCTTTGAAGATAAAGATTACAAAGATGCAGGTGCTAACATTGTATCTGAACAGTCATCTGTTTGGGATGTAGAAATGGTTATTAAAGTTAAAGAACCATTGGAAGAAGAGTATAAATATTTCAAAGAAGGACTCATCTTATTTACATACCTACATCTAGCTAATGAAGAAAAATTAACTCAAGCGTTAGTTGAAAATAAAGTCGTAGGTATTGCCTATGAAACGGTTCAATTACCTGACCGTTCATTACCATTATTAACACCAATGAGTGAAGTTGCTGGACGTATGTCTGCTCAAGTTGGCTCACAATTCCTACAAAAATTTAACGGTGGAATGGGTATTTTACTTGGAGGCGTTCCTGGAGTACCAAAAGGTAAAGTATCTATCATCGGTGGCGGTCAAGCTGGTACAAATGCGGCTAAAATCGCACTAGGTTTAGGTGCTAATGTTACAATCTTAGATGTAAACCCTAAACGATTAGCTGAATTAGATGATTTATTTGATGGCCGTGTGAACACAATTATGTCTAACCCATTAAATATTGAAAATGCAGTAAAAGAAAGTGATTTAGTTATTGGTGCCGTATTAATCCCTGGTGCAAAAGCACCTAGCTTGGTAACTGAAGATATGATTAAACAAATGAAAGATGGTTCAGTGATTGTTGATATTGCTATTGACCAAGGTGGTATTTTTGAGACTACAGATAAAATTACGACACACGATGATCCAACATATGTAAAACATGGTGTTGTTCACTATGCAGTTGCGAATATGCCAGGTGCAGTACCTCGTACATCTACAATTGCATTAAATAATGCAACATTACCTTATGCGCAATTATTAGCTAGTAAGGGTTACCGTGAAGCATTTAAAGCTAACCACGCATTATCTTTAGGTTTAAATACGTACAAAGGTTATGTAACTCACAAAGGAGTAGCTGAAGCGTTCGGTTTAGAATATACGTCTGTTGAAGATGCATTAAAAGAAGATTAATAATTGATTTAATATAAAAAATCCAGTTGAGTACATAGTTTTTTACTATTAACTCAACTGGATTTTTAATTTTTATTTATCATAGTTTGTTAGTATTTCATAACCATTTTCAGTTACTAAAATATCATCTTCAATACGTACGCCAGCAACATTAGGTACATATATACCAGGTTCTATCGTAATAACCATCCCTGCTTCAAGTAGGTTTGAATTTGTACTTGAAACATCTTGATATTCATGCTCTTCTAAACCAAGGCCATGTCCTAATCTGTGAGGGAAATAATCACCATATCCAGCATCACTTATAATGTTTCTAGCGATTTTATCAATATCTTGTAAAGGAACGCCCGCTTTAATTGCCTCAATAGCATTGGTTTCTGCTTCTAAAACAATATTATAAATTGTTTGAGCTTCTTCAGAAGGGGTTCCGAATTTTACTGTACGTGTCATATCGCTACAATAATGATTATATATAACCCCTAAATCAAATAATACATATTCATCTTTAACAAGTTTTCTTTCTCCTGGAGTTCCGTGAGGTGATGCTGCGTGATCTCCAAATAATACCATTGTGTCAAAACTCATCTCACTAACACCAAATTTTTTGATTTCATTTTCAATATGATTGACTACTTCCCGTTCTGTTACACCGACTTTAAGGAATTCGGTACCAATTTCGATGCATTTGTCAGCGAGCTTTGCCGCTTCGCGAATATTTGCAATTTCGGATTCATTTTTAATATTACGTAATTCTTTAATTGTTTGATCAATATCTCCATAGTGCTGAACACCAAAGTTTTGAGTTAACTCGCGTTGACGTTTTACTGTTAAGTGTTCGCTTTCAATCAATAACTTATTAAAAGATGAAGGGTCAATTTCAAATGGATTCTCAGTATCTAGGTAACCAATGATTTTTCCTTTAAATGGAGAATTCTTAACTTCTTCAACTTCCATCTTTGGACAATATAAGGTTTGATCTCCATTTGCTGTAATTAATAGTGCAAATAATCTCTCGTGAGGTTCGCTTCTATATCCAGTGAAGTAGAATACATTGAGAGGAGTTGTTATCCATGCAGCGTCAGCTTGTTCATGTTGTAATTGTTTAGTTATTTTTTCGATTTTACTCATTCAATCATCTCCATTAAGTATTTATGTTAATTTTACGTCTAATCAGCTTAGAATTCAAAATTATTTAATACGATAAGCGATTATTTTAGTTTCATGTTATATCTTTTACGGCTAGGGTATAATTATAGTAATCAAGCAATAGGAGGCTATAATTATGAAACTTTCTTTTCATGGGCAATCAACGATTTATTTTGAGGGTAATGGTAAAAAAGTAATTGTAGATCCATTTATTTCCGGTAATGACAAATGTGATTTAGATGAACAAACATTAGATGTAGACTATATTATTTTAACTCATGGTCATGCTGATCACTTTGGCGATGTAGTTGAGTTAGCAAATCGTAATCACGCAACTGTTATAGGTTCTGCTGAATTACAAGGGTATTTAAGTACTTATCACGGTGTAGAAGATGTTCATGGTATGAATATCGGTGGCAAAGCTAAATTTGATTTTGGTAGCGTTAAATATGTTCAAGCTTTCCATAGTTCAAGTTTCACACATGAAGATGGTATCCCTGTTTACTTAGGCATGCCAATGGGACTTATATTAGAAGTTGAAGGTAAAACGATTTATCACATGGGTGATACAGGATTGTTTAGTGATATGAAATTAATTGCTGAAAGACACCCTGTTGATGTATGTTTTGTTCCAATTGGTGATAACTTTACTATGGGTATTGATGATGCAAGTTATGCAATTAATGAATTTGTTAAACCTAAGATTTCGGTTCCAGTTCATTACAATACTTTCCCTTTAATTGAACAAGATCCACAACAATTTAAGGATGCAGTGCATGAAGGTGAAGTACAAATATTAGAACCTGGTGAGTCTGTATCATTTTAATAAATGTAAATATAAATGAAGTAATTGATTAGTTTAATGAAATTAATAAGCACAAAGGTGATTTATACATGAACAATCATCTTTGTGCTTTTATTTTGACGCATCTTTTGAATTTTACTAACTATTTTACAATCAATACAGGGATAGTAGCACGTTTAGCTACTTTGTGACTTACGCTGCCTAATACGAATTTTTTCTGAGATTCAGCTTTACGGTTACTTAAAACGACGATTTCATATTTACCACTATTAGCGTGTTTCACTAATTCGTCCTTAGGGTTACCACGCACAATGATTTGATCATAATCAATTCCGTAGTCTTCTAGAGTAGTTCGTGTTTTTTCTAGCAAATGACTACGTTTTTCAGTTAATTCATTAATATGCGTACCAGCTTTAATTGATGCTTGTGCGTCCTGTTCACCAATCGCATTTAAAATAGTTACTACGGTATCTGGACCTGCTAATTTTGATACTTCCTTCAACGCTTTCTCATTTTTTAATTGAGTATCTACACCTAATAAAATATTTTTATACATAGGTCATCCCTCCTCATAAACAATTATATATAAAATATTTTAATTTTACCAATGTATATAATTAAAATAATTAAAGATTTAATTAACATAACTTGATTTATTAATTAATAAAAAATCAAACTGATGAAGCGTTTTTAAAACTAATTAATTTACATTTTCTAAATCGATTTTTTATAATTAAAAAGTTATAATAAATAAAACACTGTACATTATAAAGAGGTATTATCAATGACTAAACATGAACAAATCATAGCATACATAGAATCGTTAAATGTTGGCCAAAAAATTTCTGTTAGGAAAGTTGCCAAAGTAATGAAAGTATCTGAGGGGACGGCATATAGAGCTATAAAAGATGCCGGACAACTTGGATTAGTAACTACCATTGATAGAGTAGGTACAGTACGTATTGATAAAAAGAATCGCGAGGAGATTGAGAACCTTACATTTAAAGAAATTTTAAAAATCATTGATGGAGATATCATTGGTGGCAAAAATGGATTAACAAAAAGTGTTTCAAAATTTGCGATAGGTGCAATGGAACTAAAAGATGTGGTTAAATATTTAAGTCATCATACATTGTTAATCGTAGGTAATAGGCCTGATGTTCAGTTAGAAGCGCTAAAAAGAGGTAGTGGCGTACTTATTACTGGAGGTTTTAAAACAACACAAAAAATTATAGATTATGCTAATAATCATGAGTTACCAATCCTGTCTTCAAATTATGATACATTTCTTGTAGCCAATATTATTAATAGAGCAATGTATAATCAAATGATTAGAAAAGAAATTTTAATAGTTGAAGATATAGTGAAACCAATTAATGATATGACGGTTATTTTTGATGAAATGGGTATTGAAGATTATAAATCACGTGCCAAAGTTACAGGTCATTCAAGGTTTCCAGTCGTAGATAAAGATTGGCGATTAGTTGGAATCGTTACGAGTAAGGAAGTCATTCAAATGAATTCGGATGATATCATTGCTAAAGTAATGACGAAACGTCCTATCAATGTTGAATTAAATACAACGGTAGCGAGTTGTGCTCACATTATGATTTGGGAAGGAATTGAGATATTACCCGTAACTCAGAATAAAAGAGCAATAGGTGTAATAACGAGAGATGACGTATTAAAAGCGATGCAACTTATTGGCAGACAACCTCAAATAGGTGAGACGATTAATGATCAAATAGCGAAACATATTACGATTTCACAAAGTGATATTTCGGTTGAGGTTTCTCCGTTATTAACCAATCAATATGGCACATTAAGTAAGGCTGTATTTGTCGCTATTATTGAAGAAACAATAAAGCATGAATTGCGAAAATATAAAAAGGTAGATGTTATGATTGAAAGTTTAAATATCATCTATATTAAAACTGTGCCAATTGAAGCATCAATTAGAGTTCAATATGACATGCTCGATGTTGGAAGGAACTTTGCTAAATTGGAAGTCGCGATGGTAAGTGGTAATGAAAAAGTCGCAAATGCAATGATAATTTGTCAGATGTTTGAGGATATGCAAAGTATTTAATTTTAAAGTAATAAATCTAATTTAAGGAGATTTAACAATGGTAGAAATTTTTAATGAAATCATGCAAAGAGTTAAAGAGGCAGAAACAATTATTATTCATAGACATGTGAGACCTGATCCAGATGCTTATGGCTCACAACTTGGATTAAAGTTATATCTTGAACGAAAATTCCCTAAAAAAAATGTCTATGCTGCAGGTGAAGCTGAACCATCATTATCATTTATAGGAGACTTAGATGAAATTGATGACAGTGTATATGGTGATGCACTTGTAATTGTATGTGATACTGCAAATGCACCACGTATTGATGATCAAAGATATCTAAATGGACAGTCATTAATTAAAATAGATCATCATCCTGCTACTGATCAATACGGTGATGTAAATTTTGTTAATACTGAAGCATCTTCTACAAGTGAAATTATATTTGATTTCATCGTACATTTTAATGATCTAAGTATAATTGATGAACATGTAGCTCGAGTATTGTACCTAGGTATTGTTGGAGACACAGGGCGATTCTTATTTAGTAATACATCACCCCATACAATGGAAGTTGCTAGTCAATTATTGGCATATCCATTCAATCATAATGCTGAATTAAATAAAATGTCCGAAAAAGATCCTAAGTTAATGCCTTTCCAAGGATATATTTTACAAAATTTTGAACTATCAGATTCACATGAATATTGTCAAATTAAAATAACTAATGATGTTTTAAAGCAGTTTGACATTCAGCCTAATGAAGCTTCTCAATTTGTAAATACAGTTGCGGATATTAGCGGTTTAAAAATATGGATGTTTGGTGTAGATGAGGGAGATCAAATTAGATGTCGTATTCGATCTAAAGGGATCACTATTAATGATGTCGCTAATCAATTTGGTGGGGGAGGCCACCCAAATGCATCAGGTGTGTCAGTCTATAGTTGGGATGAATTTGAAGAATTAGCACAAGCTTTACGTCAGAAATTATAAATTTAAGAAAGGAAGTCATTCATGGTTGCTCATTTAAATCTTCATACAGCATATGATTTATTAAATTCTAGTTTGAGAATCGATGATGTAGTTAAAAAAGCACAACATAATCATTATGATACATTAGCGATTACAGATACTAATGTCTTATATGGCTTCCCTAAATTTTATGATGCTTGTATTAAAGCCAATATTAAACCAATTTTTGGAATGACAGTTAACGTTACGGATGGTTTGTATTCAATTGAGACTGTGGTTTTAGCTATAAATAATGATGGCTTAAGATCACTATTTCAACTCTCTTCTGCAATTAAAATGAAGCAAAAAGACGTTATATCAGTTGAGTGGTTAAAAAAGTATTCAACAAATATTGCAATCATATTTAAGCAAGCAAATCAATCTCATTATTCTATAGTTGAACAATTTCAAAACCATCAAAATATATTTATAAATCATTCAAGCAACTTAGCATTTTATAATAATATAAAAGTAGTTTGGTTTGAAAATGCACGATACTTAAATCAAGAAGATGTTGAGACGATTCCAGCACTTGAAGCAATTAAAAATAATACTAAGATAGATTTGGTTAATGATACTGAAGATATTGGGGAACATTTTCCTAATCAAAATGAATTAGAAACATTAAATATAGACAGAGAAGTATGGAATAATACACTTGAACTAGCTAGTTTATGTAGTGCAAGCTTAGAATATCATCAAAATTTACTACCTAAATTCGATGCACCATCAGGTAGTTCCTCAAAAGAGTATTTATGGTCACAACTCCAATCAAGTTTAAAGAAGATGAAATTAAATCATGATGAACGCTATAAAAAAAGATTAGAACATGAATATCGCGTTATAACTGAAATGGGCTTTGAAGACTATTTTTTAATTGTAAGTGATTTAATTCACTACGCTAAAACACATAATGTTATGGTTGGTCCTGGGCGGGGATCCTCAGCTGGTTCATTAGTTAGCTTCCTACTCGGCATTACTACAATAGATCCAATTAGATTTAATCTATTATTTGAACGTTTTTTAAATCCTGAACGTGTAACAATGCCAGATATAGATATTGATTTTGAAGACACGCGTAGGGAAAGAGTCATTCAATACGTTCAAGACAAATATGGAAAACATCGTGTTTCGGGTATTGTCACATTCGGACATTTATTGGCTAGGGCCGTTGCAAGAGATGTTGGTCGCATAATTGGATTTGATGATAAAACTTTAAATGAAATTTCTAAGTTAATACCTCATCAACTTGGTATAACTTTAGATAAGGCATATGAGGATGAGCAATTTAAGCAATTTGTACATAGAAATCATCGACATGAAAAGTGGTTTGAATTAAGTAAGAAATTAGAAGGCTTACCTAGACATACTTCAACACATGCAGCAGGTATTATTATTAACGATCAACCTCTATATAATTATGCACCACTAACATTGGGCGATACTGGTTTATTGACGCAATGGACGATGACAGAAGCAGAGCGAATTGGTCTACTTAAGATTGACTTTTTGGGGTTAAGAAATTTATCTATCATACATCAAATTATCACTCAAGTAAAAAAAGATTTAAATATTACTATAGAGATTGAAGAGATACCGTTTAATGATGTAGAGGTATTTAAGTTATTATCTAGAGGAGATACAACTGGAATCTTCCAACTTGAATCCGAAGGTGTAAGAAAAGTATTAAAACGACTTCAGCCTGAACATTTTGAAGATATCGTTGCGGTTACGTCTTTATATAGACCAGGACCTATGGAAGAAATTCCAACTTATATTTCACGAAGACATAACGAAAGTGAAATTAAATACTTACATCCTGATTTAGAACCCATACTTAAAAATACGTATGGTGTAATAATCTATCAAGAACAAATTATGCAAATCGCTAGTCAATTTGCTAGCTTTAATTATGGACAAGCAGATATTCTACGTCGTGCCATGAGTAAAAAGAATAGAGCAGTTTTAGAAAGTGAAAGACAACATTTTGTCGAAGGTGCGATAAAAAATAAATATGATGAGAAGATAAGTAAACAAATATTTGATTTAATTCTAAAGTTTGCTGACTATGGATTTCCTAGAGCACATGCGGTAAGTTATTCAAAAATTGCATATATCATGGCATATTTGAAGGTTCACTATCCTAATTATTTTTATGCTAATATTTTAAGTAATGTCGTTGGTAATGAATCTAAAACAGCGGCCATAATTGATGAAGCTAAAAATCAAAAATTGAAAATTTTGCCTCCTAATATTAATGAAAGCCATTGGTATTATAGAGCAACTAAATCAAATATTTATCTATCCTTAGGTGCTATTAAAGGGGTTGGTTATCAGAGCGTTAAATCAATTGTTGATGAAAGGTATCAAAATGGTAAGTATAAAGATTTCTTTGATTTTACTAGACGAATACCAAATCGCGTAAAGACTAGAAAATTACTTGAATCATTAATATTGGTAGGCGCTTTTGATACTTTTGGAAAAACACGTTCAACTTTATTAAGTTCTATTGATCAAGTTTTAGATGAAGTATCAAATGTAGAACAAAACGATTTATTAATGAATATTTTGACACCTAAACAATCTTACACTGATAAAGATGAATTTAGTGATCAAATGATTAGTAGTTATGAAATGGAATACTTGGGATTTTATGTTTCTAATCATCCAGTCGAAAAGCAATTTAATAAAAAGCAATATTTAGGTATTTATACACTAAGTAATGTTGTAAATCACAAACCTATTTTGGTTCAAGTAGATCAAATCAAACAAATAAGGACCAAGAATGGTCAAAATATGGCATTTTTAGTTCTAAATGATGGGCGACATACGATGGATGCAGTTTTATTTCCAGATAAATTCAAACGGTATGAAACTCAATTAAATGAGAGAGAAATGTATATTGTTTGGGGGGAATTTGAAAAGAGAAAACAACAATTGCAGCTCATTTTAAATCAAATGGATTCAGTTGACCATTTTGAAGTAACTAAAATGAATGGGGCATCTCAAATTATTTTAAGAAACATTCATAACTTAGATGAAATTAAACAAATTCTTAGTGATCATAAAAACAACCATATGATTAAAGTGAATATATATAATGAACAAACTGGAGAACTTGATTATTTGGGTAGTATGGATAAAACATCGAATGAAATTAAAAACTTTGTTGAGGCTTTTGATCCAAAAGATATAAGAATTTTATAACTTTTATGTATAAAAAAATTATGATATAGTAAACTGATGATTTATAAAATAAAGTCATCAGTTTATTTTATCTTAAAAAATTTTAAATGCAGAGAATATATATTCATTATACTGATGAGCTTTCGATATTTTAGTAAATAAACAGGGGTTGATTTAATGTCTTTAAGAGATGATGCATTACAAATGCATAAAGAAAATCAAGGTAAGTTGGAAATTACACCTAATATCAAAGTTACTAATAAAGAAGAATTAAGTTTAGCCTATTCACCAGGCGTA
The DNA here is from genome assembly GCF_001810405.1 of Staphylococcus sp. HMSC069D12. Classification (NCBI taxonomy): domain Bacteria; kingdom Bacillati; phylum Bacillota; class Bacilli; order Caryophanales; family Staphylococcaceae; genus Staphylococcus; species Staphylococcus sp. HMSC069D12. Next base: position 72,256 of record NZ_KV801132.1, on the reverse strand, counting down.
GCAGAACCGTGTAAAGAAATACATGAAGATCCAAGAACTGTATATGATTACACGATTAAAAAAAACACTGTGGCTGTTGTTACTGATGGCACTGCAGTTTTAGGTTTAGGTAATATAGGTGCCTCAGCTAGTATTCCTGTTATGGAAGGTAAAGCTGTTCTTTTTAAAAGTTTTGCAGGTATAAACGGTGTACCTATCGCTTTAGATACTAAAGATACAGAAGAAATTATTAGAACAGTTAAATTAATTTCACCTAATTATGGAGGAATTAATCTAGAAGATATTTCAGCACCAAGATGTTTTGAAATAGAAGATCGTCTTAAAAAAGAAACTAATATTCCAGTTTTCCATGATGATCAACATGGTACAGCGATTGTTACTATGGCTGGTTTAATCAATGCACTAAGAATTGTTGATAAAGATTTATCTGATATTAAAGTTGTGTTAAATGGTGCAGGGGCAGCAGGTATTGCAATTGTTAAATTATTAGATTCTTACGGTGTCAGAAATATGATAATGTGCGATTCAAGAGGTGCTATTTTTGAAGGTCGACCTTATGGTATGAATGACACTAAGGATTATGTAGCTAAATTCACAAACAAAGACAAAATTGAAGGTTCATTACAAGATGTAATTAAAGATGCTGATGTATTTATAGGTGTTTCAGTTGCTAACTTACTAACAAAAGACATGGTTAAATCAATGGCGGATGATGCAATCATCTTTGCAATGGCTAACCCAGATCCAGAAATCAAGCCCAATGATGCTAAAGAAGCAGGAGCTAAAGTTGTAGGAACAGGTCGTTCAGATTTTCCGAACCAAATTAATAATGTACTTGCGTTCCCAGGTATTTTTAGAGGTGCATTAGACACTGAATCAACACATATAAATGAAGATATGAAGAAAGCGGCAGTTGAAGCGATTGCTAATCTTATAGATGAAGATGAGTTGAATCCGGATTATTGTATTCCTGGTCCTTTCGATAAAAGGGTAGCTCCTTCAGTTGCACGTGAAGTTGCAAAAGCAGCAATGGAAACTGGCGTGGCAAGAATTGAAGTGAATCCTCAAAAAGTTTATGATAAAACAATGCAATTAACAGACTTGAAATAACCTAGAATTGCAACAATTTTAATAAAAAACAAAGACATGTATTATTTCTAACTCATACTTTATGTTCGATCATATATTAAATTGATATGTAATAAATTAAGGTTGTATGGTTAGGTGGAGGTTTACGAATGTTTAAAGACTTTTTTAATCGTAGTAGTAAAAAGCGAAAATATTTAACAGTTCAAGATTCAAAACAAAATGAAGTACCAGCAGGTATTATGACTAAATGTCCAAAATGCAAAAAAATAATGTATACAAAAGAATTAAATGAGAATTTAAATGTATGTTTTAATTGTGATCACCATATTGCATTACCTGCATATAAGAGAATTGAAGCAATCACTGATGAAAATAGTTTCGTTGAATTTGATAAAGGAATGACATCAGCAAATCCTTTAGACTTTCCTGGCTATCAAGAAAAAATTGAAAAAGACCAACAAAAAACTGATTTAAGCGAAGCGGTTGTAACCGGTACTGCCAAACTAGATGGTGTTCAATTTGGTGTAGCTGTTATGGATGCTAGATTTAGAATGGGAAGTATGGGATCAGTTGTTGGTGAGAAAATATGTCGAATTATTGATTATGCAACAGAACATAGACTACCATTCATATTATTTTCTGCAAGTGGTGGTGCTAGGATGCAAGAGGGTATTATTTCATTGATGCAAATGGGTAAAACGAGTGTTTCACTGAAACGTCACTCAGATGCCGGATTATTATATATTTCTTATCTTACGCATCCAACAACTGGTGGTGTTTCTGCTAGTTTTGCATCTGTTGGGGATATCAATTTAAGTGAACCAAAAGCCTTAATTGGATTTGCTGGTCGACGTGTTATTGAGCAAACTATTAATGAGAAACTTCCAGATGATTTCCAAACTGCAGAGTTTCTTCTTGAGCATGGTCAACTTGATAAAGTTGTTCACCGTAAAGAGATGAAAGAAACACTTGCTCAATTATTAAAATTGCACCAAGAGGTGAATAAAGATGCTTGATTTTGAAAAACCACTTTTTGAAATAAAAAATAAAATTGAATCTCTTAAGCAATCTCAAGGAAAAAATGATGTAGATTTACAAGATGAAATTGATTTACTTGAAGCATCACTTGAAAGAGAAACCAAAAAAATATATACCAATCTTAAGCCTTGGGATAGAGTGCAAATTGCTCGTCTCCAAGAACGACCTACGACTTTAGACTATATTCCATATATCTTCGATTCATTTATTGAATTACATGGAGATCGTAATTTTAGAGATGACCCTGCAATGATTGGTGGAATTGGGTATTTAAACGGTACCCCTGTTACAGTTATAGGCCAACAAAGAGGTAAAGATACTAAGGATAATATATATCGAAACTTTGGTATGGCGCATCCTGAAGGTTATCGTAAAGCATTGAGATTAATGAAACAAGCTGAGAAATTTAATAGACCTATTTTTACTTTCATTGATACTAAAGGTGCTTATCCAGGTAAAGCTGCTGAAGAACGCGGACAAAGTGAATCTATTGCTAGAAACTTAGTTGAGATGGCATCTCTAACAGTGCCAGTGATAGCTATCGTTATCGGCGAAGGTGGTAGTGGTGGTGCACTAGGAATTGGTATAGCCAATCGAATTATGATGCTTGAAAACAGTACGTATTCTGTTATTTCCCCAGAGGGAGCAGCGGCACTGTTATGGAAAGATAGCTCATTAGCAAAAATGGCTGCCGAAACTATGAAAATTACTGCAAAAGATTTACATCATTTAAACGTTATTGATAGTGTGATTGACGAACCTTTAGGTGGTGCACACAATAATATAGAACAACAAGCTATTGATATTAAGCAAGCATTCGTAAATCATTTAGAACAACTTCAACAACAAAGTGCTGATGAATTAGTTGAAGATAGATTTAATAAGTTTAGAAATATCGGTGCTTTTATTGAAAAATAGCTGGGCTGGTACATATACAAATTAATATTTAAAACTACTTTGAAAAACACAGTTGCAAATTAAGTTATGAAGGAACCTTTATTATATTTTTCTAGCTGTAGTTTTCCTTATAAGGGTGAAACAATTGATTCTTGGTGAATATTGTTCACCCCTTTTTTATTTCGAAAGGAAAAATTGTTTATAAAACGTTTACATGTATTTTGTGAACCTATATTGATGGAACACTAAAAAAAATTGTGGTAATTTATTATTAAAGAGAAATCTAGTTAGGAAAGGGAATGTCGTCATGAAAAAAATTGCGGTTTTAACTAGTGGTGGAGATTCACCAGGCATGAATGCTGCTGTTAGAGCAGTTGTGCGTAAGGCGATTTATAACAACATTGAAGTTTATGGAATTTATCAAGGTTATCAAGGATTACTTGATGACAATATTCATAAACTTGAATTGGGTTCAGTAGGGGATACAATTCAACGTGGAGGAACTTTCCTTTACTCTGCAAGATGTCCACAATTCAAAGAGGCAAGTGTAAGACAAAAAGGTATAGAGAATTTACACAAACGTGGTATTGAGGGACTAGTAGTAGTTGGGGGAGATGGCAGTTACAGAGGTGCCCAACGTATTAGTGAAGAGACGAAAGATATTAAAACAATAGGAATTCCAGGTACTATTGATAATGATATTAATGGTACTGACTTCACTATTGGGTTTGACACAGCGTTGAACACAATTATTGATAGTGTAGACAAGATTAGAGACACCGCTTCAAGTCATGCTAGAACTTTTATTGTAGAAGTTATGGGACGTGATTGTGGTGATTTAGCATTATGGGCTGGCTTATCAGTCGGTGCTGAAACAATATTAGTTCCTGAAGTCAATACAGATATTAAAGATATTGCCGAAAAAATAGAAAAAGGTATCAAACGAGGTAAAAAACACTCAATCGTCATGGTAGCTGAGGGCAGTATGAGTGGCCAAGAATGCGCGGATCAATTAATGAAATATATTAATGTTGATGCACGTGTGTCTGTACTGGGCCATATCCAACGTGGTGGTAGCCCATCAGGTGTTGACAGAGTATTAGCTTCACGCTTAGGTGGTTACGCCGTTGATTTATTAATACAAGGTCGTTCTGGACATGGAGTAGGTATTATGAATAACAAATTGACTGCCACACCATTTGATGAAATTTTCAATGGTAACGACCATAAATTCAATACTGATATTTATGAATTAACGAAAGAGTTATCTATTTAATTTAGGAGGCTTTTTAAAATGAGAAAGACTAAAATTGTATGTACAATTGGACCTGCATCAGAGTCTGAGGAAATGTTAGAAAAATTAATGAAAGCTGGTATGAACGTAGCGCGTTTGAATTTCTCTCATGGTAGTCATGAAGAGCATAAAGCACGTATTGATACGATTCGTAAAGTAGCTGATAAATTAGGCAAAACAATTGGTATCTTATTAGATACTAAAGGACCTGAAATTCGTACTCATGACATGAAAGATGGCTTAATTATGCTTGAAAAAGGCAAAGAAGTTATTGTTAGTATGTCTCAAGTTGAAGGTACACCTGAAAAATTCTCAGTAACTTATGAAGATTTAATCAATGATGTTCAAATAGGTTCTTACATTTTACTTGATGATGGTTTAGTTGAACTACAAGTAAAAGACATCGATAAAACAAAAGGCGAAGTTAAATGTGATATCTTAAATACTGGTGAATTAAAAAATAAAAAAGGCGTAAATTTACCAGGTGTAAAAGTAAATTTACCAGGTATTACTGATAAAGATGCTGATGATATCTTATTTGGTATCAAAGAAGATATTGATTATATCGCAGCAAGCTTTGTACGACGTCCAAGTGATGTCTTAGATATTCGTGAAATTCTTGAAAGAGAAAATAATCATAATATCACTATTTTCCCTAAAATTGAAAACCAAGAAGGTATTGATAATATAGAAGAAATATTAGAAGTGTCTGATGGTTTAATGGTAGCTCGTGGTGACATGGGTGTTGAAATTCCACCAGAATCTGTACCAATTGTACAAAAAGATTTAATCAGAAAATGTAATAAACTAGGTAAACCAGTCATCACAGCTACTCAAATGTTAGATTCAATGCAACGAAATCCTCGTGCGACAAGAGCGGAAGCTAGTGACGTTGCTAACGCAATTTATGATGGTACTGACGCAGTTATGCTTTCTGGTGAAACTGCTGCTGGTTTATATCCAGAAGAGGCTGTAAAAACAATGAGAAATATTGCGATTTCTGCTGAAGCGGCACAAGATTACAAAAAATTATTATCAGACCGTACTAAACTAGTAGAAACTTCATTAGTGAATGCTATTGGTGTTTCAGTTGCACATACTGCTTTAAATTTAAAAGTTAAAGCTATTGTTGCAGCAACTGAAAGTGGTTCAACTGCAGTAACTATTTCTAAATATCGCCCACATTCTGATATCATTGCGGTTACCCCTAGCGAGTACACTGCACGTCAACTTGCTTTAGTTTGGGGTGCATATCCTGTAATTAAAAAAGGTCGTAAAACTACTGATGACCTATTAAATAATGCAGTTGCTACAGCAGTAGAAACGGGAAGAGTTACTAATGGTGATTTAATTATTATTACTGCCGGTGTACCTACTGGTGAAAAAGGTACAACTAATATGATGAAATTACATTTAGTTGGAGATGAAATTGCAAAAGGACAAGGTGTCGGTCGTGGATCAGTAGTTGGTAAAACTGTAGTTGCTAACAGTGCTAGTGATTTAGAAGGCGTAGATTTAAGTGAATCAGTTATTGTTACTAATTCTGTAGATGAGACATTAGTGCCTTATATTGAGCAAGCAGTTGGATTAATTACAGAAGAAAATGGTATCACATCACCAAGTGCGATTATCGGACTTGAAAAAGGTATTCCAACAATTATAGGTGTTGAAAATGCTACTAAAGAATTAAAAGATGGTATTTTAGTAACAGTAGATGCGGCCCAAGGTAAAATATTTGAAGGGTATGCTAACGTACTTTAATTAATTAATTTATTATTATAAATGATGGCTAATTTAGTAAGATAAGAGAGCCAGAACAGATAATATTTCAAAGCAATATTGCAAATTCGCAATAGTTGATTAAACTGGGAATAAGCTCGTGAAGAGTTCTTCTCAGTTTTTTCATTTCATTAGAAAGAAATTCATTAAATGAGAATTTCAAATAGGAAAGTTAATTGAGTTATAAAATTTCATTTTGAATAAGGTTATAATTTGTGGTAATATAGCATGGATTAATTGAGATATACTATTATAAGAAGGTTTAATTATTATGAAAGAAAATTTTTGGAGTGAATTGCCACGTCCTTTTTTTATTTTAGCACCTATGGAGGACGTTACTGATATCGTTTTTCGACATGTTGTAAGTGAGGCTGCTAGACCTGATGTTTTTTTCACTGAATTTACAAATACTGAGAGTTATTGCCATCCGGAAGGTATTCATAGCGTTCGTGGAAGATTGACATTTAGTGAAGATGAACAGCCTATGGTAGCACATATATGGGGCGATAAACCCGAACAGTTTAGAGAAATGAGTTTTGGCTTAGCTGAAATGGGTTTTAAAGGTATAGATTTAAATATGGGATGTCCAGTAGCTAATGTCGCAAAGAAAGGTAAAGGTTCTGGTTTAATATTGAGACCTGAAACAGCTGCTGAGATTATTCAAGCTACTAAAGCTGGTGGATTACCTGTTAGTGTTAAAACCCGTTTAGGTTATTATGATATTGAAGAGTGGAAAGATTGGTTAAAACACGTTTTTAAACAAGATATCGCAAATTTATCTATTCATCTTAGAACACGCAAAGAGATGAGTAAAGTAGATGCGCATTGGGAATTAATCGCAGCAATTAAACAATTAAGAGATGATATCGCACCTAATACATTACTAACGATTAATGGAGATATTCCAGATAGACAAACTGGACATGAACTTGCCATGAAATATGGTGTTGACGGCGTGATGATAGGTAGAGGGATCTTTAATAATCCGTTTGCTTTTGAAAAAGCACCCCGTGAACATACTAGTAAAGAACTATTGAATTTGTTTAGATTACATTTATCATTATTTGAGAAATATTCGAGTGATGAAAGTCAACAATACAAAAGTTTAAGAAGATTTTTTAAGATTTATGTGAAGGGGATTAAAGGAGCTAGTCAATTACGTCATCAATTAATGAGTACAGAATCGGTTGATGAAGCACGCGATTTATTAGATGAATTTGAGTCTAAAATTGAAGAAGATATAAATTAATTTTCTAAAACATTAGATTTAGTTATTAGATAATAGGTTTATTATAAAAAACAAGCCAGTAAATGAATTTTTATGTTAATTCATTTACTGGCTATTATAATCTCATAAGAATTTTAAATTATTTATTATTCTTAGCAACTTGTCTATATCTCAAATACATTAAACCTAGTAATATAAACCAAATTGGAGTTAAGAAAATAGCATTTCTAGTTGTTTCATTTACAAATAATAAACAAAATACTAAGAAGAAGAATACTAATATTGCGTAACCCATATATTTACCACCAGGAAGTTTATAAGATACAGTTTTATGTAGCTCAGGATTTTTTCTGTGATAATTAATATAAGCAATAATAATTAATGCCCATACGATAATAAATAATACAGTCGAAATTGTTGTTACATAAGTAAACACTAACGTAGCATCTGGGAAGATGTAGTTTAATAATGCTGTTACTAATAATAATGCAGATGAACCAATAATAGCAAAATGAGGAACACCATTTTTATTAGTACTTCTAAAGATAGGTGGTGCTTGATCTTGTTCTGATAAACCAAATAACATACGACTGTTTGAGAATATACCACTATTACAAGATGATGCTGCAGCAGTTAATACTACAAAGTTGATCAATCCAGCAGCGAAAGGAATACCAATTAATGAGAATAATCTAACAAATGGACTTTCACTAGGGTCAACTTTATCCCAAGGAATAATAGACATAATTACCGCTAATGCACCAACGTAGAATACTAAAATTCTTAACGGTACAGCATTGATAGCTTTTGGAATTGTTTTCTGAGGATCTTTAGTTTCTCCTGCAGTTACACCAATCATTTCAATACCAACAAATGAGAACAATGCCATTTGGAATGACATAAAGAACCCAGATGCTCCGTGAGTAAAGATGCCATGTTTATATAAATTTGTAAAACTAGCATGTCCAAATTGTGTTTTATATGCCATTAAAATCATGACTAAACCTACAACGATTAAAGCGATGATAGTTATAATTTTAATAATAGCGAACCAGAATTCTAATTCACCAAATAATTTAGCACTAAGCAAATTAAATAGCATTAATATAAGCACACAGAATAGTGCACTAATCCAGTTTGGAATTGCAGGGAACCAGAAACTAACATATTTAGCAACAGCAGTTACTTCAGCCATACCTGTTATAATCCAGCACAACCAATAAGTCCAACCAGTTACAAAACCAGCAAACGGTCCTATGTATTCATTTGTCACATCGGCGAAAGATTTGAAGCGAGTATTTTGAATTATAATCTCACCTAAGCCTCTCATAAACATGAACAACATGAAACCTATAATAATATAAGTTAATAGAATAGATGGACCAGTCATTGCTATTGTTTGACCTGCTCCCAAAAATAATCCGGTACCTATAGCGCCACCAATAGCAATCAATTGCACATGACGATTACTCAATCCTCTTTGTAATTTTTCTTCAGCCATAAGACAACTCCCTTACATTTAATTAATTTTATTATGCACTTATAAATTCAATTCGACAATTATTTTTCGAATTTTTTCTAAAAATCCCTCTAAATTTAGATTAAATAATTGTAATCAAGCTTGATAATTAAATTGAAATTTTCAATATTTTCTCATTAATTACATAATTTAAATTGGAATGAAAGCTTATATAATGGCGTTTATTGGGCGTTTAAGTTAAAATAAGTTTAAAAATTTAAAGTTAAATAGCATTTATTGAACGATATATAATCGTTCACAAAACTTATCACATTGGCTATAATAGTATTTGAAAGCCATTACATTATGTATAAGAAAAGGGGAATTACTTATGGCAGAATTACAAAAAGGTTTAGAAGGGGTAATTGCAGCTGAAACTAAAATCAGTTCAATTATTGATAGTCAATTAACGTATGCGGGATACGATATTGATGATTTAGCAGAAAATGCATTGTTCGAAGAAATAGTGTTTTTATTATGGAATTATAGATTGCCTACTCAAGATGAATTAGATGCATTAAGAGAAAAATTTAATCATTATATGACTTTAAACCCAAGAGTTTATAAGCATTTTGAAGAATACGCAACTGATAATGTGCACCCCATGACGGCACTACGTACATCTGTATCATATATTGCTCATTTTGATCCTGATGCTGAAAATGAAACAGAAGAAAATAGAAAAGAAAGAGCAATACGTATTCAAGCGAAAATTGCATCTTTAGTTACAGCATTTGCGCGTGTTCGTGAGGGTAAAGATCCTGTTAAACCTAATCCTGATTTAAGTTATGCAGCTAACTTCTTATATATGTTAAGAGGAGAATTACCAACAGATACTGAAGCTGAAGCATTTAATAAAGCATTAGTGTTACATGCTGACCATGAACTTAATGCTTCTGCATTTACTGCACGTTGTGCCGTATCGTCTTTATCTGATATGTACTCTGGTATTGTAGCTGCTGTAGGTTCATTAAAGGGACCTTTACATGGTGGAGCAAATGAACAAGTAATGAGCATGCTTGCTGATGTTAAATCAGTTGATGAGGTTGATGCTTATTTAGATGAAAAATTCAAAAATAAAGAAAAAATCATGGGATTCGGTCATAGAGTATACAAAGACGGAGATCCAAGAGCCAAATATTTACGTGAGATGAGCCGAAAAATCACTTCTGAAACTGGTAGAAGTGAATTATATGATATTTCAATAGCTATTGAGAAACGTATGAAAGAAGAAAAAGGACTTATTCCTAATGTCGATTTCTTTAGTGCTACTGTATATCATAGTATGGATATTCCACACGATTTATTCACGCCAATTTTCGCGGTAAGTCGTACATCTGGTTGGACAGCACATATTCTAGAACAGTATCGTGATAATAGAATAATGCGTCCTAGAGCTAATTACGTCGGTGAAACAAATCGTAAGTATTTACCAATTGAAGAAAGATAAATTAAAAACTTTAATAGATTTCACAATATTTGGAGGTAAAATTATGTCAACTGAAAAAATTACTAGAATTAACGATGGATTAAATGTACCTAATGAACCAATTATTCCTTTTATTATTGGTGATGGTATTGGCCCAGATATTTGGAAAGCAGCGAGTCGCGTTATTGATGCGGCAGTTGAAAAAGCATATAACGGCGAAAAACGTATTGAATGGAAAGAAGTATTAGCAGGTCAAAAAGCTTTTGATAAAACTGGTGAATGGTTACCTCAAGAAACGCTTGATACGATTAAAGAATATTTAATCGCTATTAAGGGACCTTTAACTACACCAATTGGTGGTGGTATTCGTTCATTAAATGTTGCATTACGTCAAGAATTAGACCTATTTACATGCTTACGTCCAGTTCGTTGGTTCAAAGGTGTTCCTTCACCAGTTAAACGTCCACAAGATGTTGATATGGTTATCTTCCGTGAAAATACTGAAGATATTTATGCAGGTATCGAATTTAAAGAAGGTACTGATGAAGTTAAAAAAATCATTAATTTCTTACAAAATGAAATGGGTGCTACTAACATTCGCTTCCCAGAAACTTCAGGTATTGGTGTGAAACCAGTTTCTAAAGAAGGTACTGAACGTTTAGTTAGAGCTGCAATTCAGTATGCAATCGATAATAACCGTAAAACTGTTACGCTTGTTCATAAAGGTAATATTATGAAATTCACCGAAGGCGCATTTAAGCAATGGGGCTATGATGTAGCTCATAATGAATTTGCTGATAAGGTATTTACTTGGCAACAATATGATGAAATTGTTGAAAAAGATGGTAAAGATGCAGCAAATCAAGCTCAAGAAAAAGCTGAACAAGATGGAAAGATCATTATTAAAGATTCTATCGCTGACATTTTCTTACAACAAATATTAACTCGTCCAGCAGAACATGATGTAGTTGCTACAATGAATTTAAATGGTGACTATATTTCAGATGCTTTAGCAGCTCAAGTGGGAGGAATTGGAATTGCACCTGGTGCAAACATTAACTATGAGTCAGGACACGCTATTTTCGAAGCAACACATGGTACTGCACCTAAGTATGCTGGTTTAAACAAAGTTAACCCATCTTCTGAATTATTAAGTTCAGTTCTAATGTTAGAACATTTAGGTTGGCAAGAAGCCGCTGATAAGATTACTGATGCAATTGAAGCTACTATTGCTTCTAAAGTTGTAACTTATGATTTTGCTCGTTTAATGGATGGTGCTACTGAAGTATCAACTTCAGAATTCGCTGATGAGTTAATTAAAAACTTAAAGTAATTTATTTACACATTAATAATTTAAAACTTTAAAAAATTAATAGATTGATGATGCATTGCACTAATGTAGTAGTTAACACAATAGCGCAAGTTTTAAGGAATTCTCAATCTTAATAATTTTTAATAAAAGTGGAACATTGAATTTAAATTAAATTCTGTTCCGCTTTTTTATTATGAAGTAAAGCAAATAACTATATTTTGTTTATAATTTGTTAATAATTTTTTAAAAATAAATAAATAAATACTCAATATATGGAAAATAATCATATGATTGTTAAGATTATGTAAATTTAATATGTTGTATGTTATTTTTGTTTTAACTTCCGTTATAATGAAATTGAAATGTTATATTAATTCAGGGAGGCACATTATGTCACAAAAAGTATTAGTGGTTGACGATGAGCAATCAATTGTAACTTTACTTAAATATAATCTTGAAACGGCTGGTTACATCGTTGAAGTAGCTTACGATGGTGAAGAGGCTTTGGAAAAGGTGAATGAAATTCAACCAGAACTTGTCGTTTTAGATGTAATGTTACCTAAGAAAGATGGTATTGAAGTATGTAAAACAATACGTTCTGATAAAAATTTAGTACCTATTTTAATGTTAACTGCAAAAGATGATGAGTTTGATCGTGTATTAGGATTAGAATTAGGTGCCGATGATTATATGACAAAACCTTTTTCTCCTAGAGAAGTAGTGGCGAGAGTTAAAGCTATCTTGAGAAGATCGAAATTTGCTAGTGAAATTGAAAAAGAAGATGTTGATGATGAGGATATATTGATTGAAAATATTAGAATCAGACCTGAATTCTTTGAGGTATATAAAGATGATGAATTATTAGAACTCACTCCTAAAGAATTTGAACTATTGTTGTATCTAATAGAAAGACAAGGGCGAGTAATCACTCGAGAACACATGTTAAATTCAGTATGGAATTATGAATTCGCAGGCGATTCTCGAATTGTTGATGTTCATATAAGTCATTTAAGAGACAAACTCGAAGAGAATCCGAAACAACCTAAATTAATTAAAACTGTTCGTGGACTCGGTTATAAATTAGAGAGACCTAAAGCTTAATGCTTAAATTTCATCATAGATTATTATTGCTATTAAGCACAATTACTATAATCAGTTTTATTGGTTTAGGCGTCATTATTCATCATACAATTTATCAAATATTATCAACAGCTCAGGTTACGGAACTCAAACATGTATCTGAAAATTTTTTGAAATTAAACAAGCAAAATGAGAATAATGAAATTAAAAATATTTCAACTAATCAAAATTTAATTGTTAGAATTTCTGAAAATGGTAAAGTGATATACCAAACTGGTAACCAAAATAAAATAAATGATAACATTGATAATGAAGCTAATCCATCAAATATCATTTATAAAAGAGAAAATGGTCAGGTTAGATACACATTTAAAACAACTGTCAATGACAAAACGATATACATAGGTGGGATGAATACTGAGATTCTTGAATTACAAAAGAGTATGTGGAAGTATTTATCTTTAATAGGAATTATTGTTCTTTTAGCGATTTATTTAGCTGTTAGAAGTATCAATCGTACATATATTAGACCGATTAATGAAGTGACTTATGCTACCTCGTTAATTGCTGATGGATACTATCATGTTAGAGTACCTGAAAGCAATGTTAAGGAGACAAAAGCGCTATTTGTCACAACTAACGATCTTGCAAGACGTTTACAAAAGCTTAATAATAAACAAAAAATGCAATCAAATCGATTAAAAACAACATTAGAAAATATACCAAGTTCAGTATTAATGATTGACAAACATGGTGAAATTGTTGTGGCCAATCATGCGTACTATGAGTTGTTTAGGCCAAACGGTAAGGTTGAAAATAAAAACTATACATCATATTTAGATCCTAAAATTCAACAATTAATTCTAGAAAGTTTTAAAACTGAAAAGCCATTACATGATCAGATAGAAATTTTATTAAATAATGTTCATCATAAATATTTCGATTTGTCATGTGTTCCAATACTAAGTAAATCTAAGAAAAAGTTACAAGGTATGGTTGTAGTAATGCATGACATTACAAATTTGAAAAAATTGGAAAACTTGCGTCGGGAATTTGTTGCAAATGTATCTCATGAGCTTAAAACGCCTATTACATCTATTAAAGGCTTCGCTGAAACACTCATCGAAGGTGCGAAAAATGATGAAGAATCACTTGATATGTTCTTAAATATTATTTTAAAAGAATCTAATCGTATTGAGTCACTCGTTATGGATTTATTGGATTTATCACATATCGAACAACAAACAGAGATAGAAACAGCATTTATGAATTTATCAGAGCTTGCTTACACAACTATAGATAATTTACAAAACCAGGCAAGATATAAAAATATTAAAATAGTATCCGAAATAGAAAAAGATGTCATTATAGAAGCACAAGAAAACAAAATTGCACAAGTCATTACTAATTTACTATCAAATGCAATTAATTATTCACTTGAGAATAATGAGGTTATTGTAAGAGTGTATAGAGAAGGACATGAAGTAAATTTAGAAATACAAGACTTTGGTATTGGAATAGATAAAAGTGATCAAAAGCATATTTTTGAAAGATTTTATCGGGTGGATAAAGCAAGAAGTAGAGATTCAGGTGGTACAGGTTTAGGTTTATCTATAACAAAACATATAGTAGAGGCACACCATGGAACGATTAATGTCGAAAGCGATATTGGTGAGGGCTCGCTATTTAAAGTTTCATTTTTAGATGAACATGAATAATATCATTCAATTAAGAATGACTATAATATCGAGGTACAAGAACTTTTATTTTGATTAATAATTAATACTATTTTTTTAAGGCCTTTCGTATACTTGAACCAAAAATTTGGTTGAGGATATGAAAGTGCCTTTTTTATTTAAATAAGTAATGTAGAGTGTGAAAAGTTATTGTATAAACCATACATTCGTTATGACACAGGTTATATGCTAAAATATAATAAAATCACTCTGGAGGTATACGCTTTGAATAAATTAGTTTTAATTGATGGTAATAGTTTAAGTTTTAGAGCATTTTATGCATTACCACTACTTTCTAACAAAGCAGGAATACATACGAATGCAGTATACGGTTTTGCTATGTTATTGGAAAAGATTATAAGAAAAGAACAACCAACACACTTTTTAGTTGCGTTTGACGCCGGCAAAACAACATTTAGACATTCAAAATTTAGTGAATACAAAGGCGGAAGACAGAGTACCCCACCTGAGTTAAGCGAACAGTTCCCATACATTCGACAATTATTAGATACTTACCATATAAAGCACTATGAGTTAGAAAATTATGAGGCTGATGATATTATAGGCACATTAAGTAAAGAAGCAAACGAGCAAGGGTTTGAAACGATTATTGTTACTGGTGATCGAGATTTGACACAGTTAGCAACTGATAATGTTACAATTTATTACACTAAGAAAGGTGTAACAGATGTTGATCATTATACTCCAGAATTCATTAATGAAAAATATGATGGGCTTAATCCAAGTCAAATTATAGATATGAAAGGACTTATGGGTGACACATCTGATAATATCCCTGGCGTTGCGGGTGTAGGTGAAAAGACGGCTATCAAATTATTGAAACAATTCAATACTGTTGAAGGTGTTTATGACAATATAGAATCTGTTTCAGGAAAAAAATTAAAGGAAAAACTTGAAAACAGTCGTGAAGATGCATTTATGAGTAAAGAATTAGCAACAATTAATAAAGATAGCCCAATTGAAGTTGCATTACAAGATACTAAGTTAGAAAATCAAGATGATAATAAAGATAAAATTGAATTATTCAAAAAGTTAGAATTCAAACAATTATTATCTGATATAGATAGTAATAATACTGAAGAGAATCACGAGGATAAAGTCATTGAAGTGAGTAATGATTTTAGCAACATAAATTTTAAAGAATTAAAAGAAGCTGTGATTCACATCGAAGTAGATGGTACCAATTACTTACAGGATACAATTTTAAAATTTGGATTTTATGATGGAGTGGACCATGTTGTAATAGCTTCCGATCAACTAAAGGAATATCCTGAATTGATTAAATGGCTAGAGAATGATACTACAGAAAAAATTGTTTATGATGCTAAAAAAACATACGTTGTTGCGCATAGATTAGATATAGATATAAAAAATATTGTATTTGATGTTATGTTAGCAAGTTATATTATTGATCCATCGAGAACGATAGGTGATGTAAACTCTGTAGTAAGTAATTATAATCAAAATTTTGTTCAAGATGATATTTCAATTTATGGAAAAGGGAAAAAGCGACATGTTCCAGAAGACGCAATTTTAAATAAGCATATTGCTACAATCACAGAGGCAATTTATGCCTGCAAACCTGAAATGGTTGCTGAATTAGAATCGCACCAACAAATTGATCTATTGTTAAATTTAGAACTTCCACTTGCACGTATTTTAAGTGAAATGGAAGAAACAGGAATTTATACGGATATTAATGATTTAAAACAAATGCAGTCTGAAATTCAAGAAAAATTAGATTTACTAATAAGTAATATTCACGAAGCGGCTGGGGAAGAATTTAACATTAACTCTCCTAAACAATTAGGTGTAGTATTATTTGAAACACTAGAACTACCGGTCATTAAAAAAACAAAAACTGGATATTCTACTGCAGTTGATGTGTTGGAGCAGTTACAAGGTCAGCACCCAATCATTGACTATATACTTGAATATCGTCAATTATCAAAATTACAATCCACTTATGTAGAAGGATTACAAAAAGTCATAAGTAAAGATAACAGAATTCATACTCGCTTCAATCAAACATTAGCACAAACTGGTCGTTTATCAAGTGTAGATCCTAATTTACAAAATATACCTGTCCGTCTTGAAGAAGGACGTAAGATTAGAAAAGCTTTTAAGCCTACTACAAATGATAGTGTGATATTATCAGCTGATTACTCTCAAATTGAATTACGTGTACTTGCTCATATTACCCAAGATGAAAGTATGAAAGAAGCATTTATCAATGAAAGAGATGTTCATAATGCTACTGCGATGAAAGTATTTGATGTAGAAGCGAATGAAGTTAACGCTTTAATGAGAAGACAAGCTAAAGCTGTTAACTTTGGAATAGTATATGGTATTAGTGATTATGGTTTGAGCCAGAGCTTAAACATTACTCGAAATAAAGCAAAAGCATTTATAGATGATTATTTGGCAAGTTTCCCAGGTGTAAAACAATACATGTCTGATATTGTTAAAGATGCGAAAGCAGATGGATTTGTTGAAACATTATTGCACCGTCGTAGATATATACCAGATATTAATAGTAGAAACTTTAATTTGAGAGGTTTTGCTGAACGTACGGCAATGAATACTCCAATACAGGGTAGTGCAGCAGATATTATTAAATTAGCAATGGTAGAATTTGATAGACAAATTAAACGAACGTCATATCATGCTCAATTATTACTACAAGTACATGATGAATTAATTTTCGAAGTACCTGCAAATGAAGTTGAAGATTTTAGTTTATTTGTTGAGGAAATTATGGAACACGCATTACAATTAGATGTGCCGTTAAAAGTAGATTCTAACTACGGATCTACATGGTATGATGCAAAATAGAAAGAGGAATTAGAAATGCCAGAATTACCAGAGGTTGAACACGTTAAAAGGGGTATAGAGCCTTATATATTGAATGCAACTATTAAAAGTGTGACATTTTCAAACAAAGTTATTGAGGGTAAACAACAAGGAAAAGAGACAATTATTAAAGGAATTAATTTGGATGGTTTCAGATTGAATAGTGAAAGTTTTAAAATAAAATCCGTTGATAGAAGAAGTAAATATATTGTCTTCACTATTGAAAAAAATAACAACCAGCGTATTATATTAAGTCATTTAGGTATGGCAGGCGGATTTTTTATTGTCGATAAATTATCAGATATTAGTACACCTAACTATCGAAAACATTGGCATGTTGTGTTTCATTTAGATAATGGTCAACAACTTGTTTATTCTGATATTAGACGATTTGGTGAACTAAGAAATCTAGCTACTTATAATGATTATCCAGCTTTTCTTGAAATTGCGCCTGAACCTTTTGATGACAATGCATTAAACTATTTTTTAGACCGGATTAAACTTAAGAAATACCAAAACAAACCTATTAAACAAATGTTGCTTGATCATAAAATGATAGCAGGTTGTGGAAATATTTATGCATGTGAAGCGTTATTTAGAGCAGGCGTTTTACCTGAGAGAAAAGTAAAAGATGTATCTAATCAAGAACGACAAATGTTATTTTATTATGTTCAAGAAGTATTAAATGAGGGTATAAATAATGGCGGTACTAGCATTTCTGATTATCGTCATGCTGATGGCAAAACAGGAGAAATGCAATTACACTTAAATGTATATAAACAAAATATATGTAAAATATGTGGTCATGATATTGAGCAAAAAGTCATTGCATCGCGAAATAGTCATTTTTGTCCACATTGTCAGAAATAAAGGTGAGTGAATATTTATGCCAAAAGTTATTGGATTAACAGGTGGTATTGCCACTGGAAAGTCAACGGTTTCTGAGTTATTAACAGCATTTGGTTTTAAAGTTGTAGATGCTGATATAGCTGCAAGAAAAGCTGTTGCAAAAGGAACCAAAGGTTTAGAACAAGTTAGAGCAGCTTTTGGTGATAGTGCTATCACTGATGAAGGTGAAATGGATCGCAAATATGTAGGTGAAATTGTTTTTAATCACCCAGAGAAACGTTTAGAGTTAAATGATATTGTGCATCCTATAGTTAGAGAAATAATGGAAGAAGAAAAGCAATCATATCTTAATCAAGGTTATGATGTCATTATGGATATCCCGCTTCTTTTTGAAAATGAATTACAAAATATAGTTGAAGAAGTATGGTTAGTATACACGTCTGAAAGTATTCAAATTGAGAGATTGATGGAGCGAAATCAATTGTCGCTAGAGGATGCGAAAGCGCGCGTTTATAGTCAAATATCGATAGATAAAAAGAGTAGAATGGCAGACCATGTTATTGATAACCTAGGGGATAAGTTGGAACTGAAACAAAACTTAGAACAGCTATTGACTGATAAAGGTTTTATTAACAAAGATATATAAAATTTGCTTAAGCAATTATTTATGCTTCGGCTCTAGTAGATGAATGATGTAAATATCAAATTTTTACATAGAGAAGTCTATTAGAGCTTTTTTGTTAATCAAATATTGTCGATTAAAAAATTTTTTAAAATTAATAGAAAACGCTTTCAAAATCAAATTATTATGTTACACTATTTTTATAAAGTATAACATATAAACAAACGATCAAGGGGTGCTTTAAATGTCAACAAATATTGCAATTAATGGTATGGGTAGAATAGGTAGAATGGTGTTAAGAATCGCATTACATAAAGAAGATTTAAACGTTGTAGCGATTAACGCAAGCTATCCACCTGAAACAATTGCACATCTAATAAATTATGATACTACTCATGGTAGATTTGATAAAAAAGTAGAACCAATTGAGAACGGTATCCGTGTCGATGGACAAGATATTAAACTTGTTTCTGACCGTAATCCTGAAAATTTACCTTGGAAAGACTTAGACATTGATATTGTAATTGAAGCTACAGGTAAATTTAACCATGGAGATAAAGCAATAGGCCATATTAATGCAGGTGCTAAAAAAGTATTATTAACTGGTCCTTCTAAGGGTGGCCATGTACAAATGGTGGTTAAAGGGGTAAATGATAACCAATTAGATGTAGATACATATGACATTTTTAGTAATGCATCTTGTACAACTAACTGCATTGGTCCGGTAGCAAAAGTGCTTAATGATAAATTTGGCATCGTTAACGGTCTTATGACAACAGTGCATGCGATTACTAACGATCAAAATAATATTGATAATCCGCATAAAGATTTACGTCGTGCACGTTCATGTAATGAAAGTATTATTCCAACTTCAACTGGCGCAGCTAAAGCTTTAAAAGAAGTACTTCCAGAATTAGAAGGTAAATTGCATGGCTTAGCTTTACGTGTGCCAACTAAAAACGTGTCACTTGTAGACTTAGTTGTAGATTTAAAAGAAGATGTTACAGCTGAACAAGTCAATGATGCATTCAGAAATGCTGGCCTAGAAGGTATTCTTGATGTAGAAGACGCGCCTCTAGTATCAATGGACTTCAATACAAATCCTAATTCAGCAGTTATTGACGCTCAAAACACAATTGTGATGGATGATAATAAAGTAAAAGTGATTGCATGGTATGATAATGAGTGGGGCTACTCAAATAGAGTAGTTGAAGTTGCTCAACAAATTGCTAAATTAATTGCCTCTGAAAATGTTGCAACGGCTAACTAAGAAGATATCACTATAAATTAAAACGAGACTGTTAAATCTTTTGACTAAGATTTGATAGTCTCGTATTTTATTTTTATGTGATTTTGTATTTAAACTTTCACACATTCTTGTCATTTAAGAAATATATTATGCATATAACTAGATTCTTATTAAGATACTTTTGTTTTAGTCTAATTTAAATGAGAATTAGACTTCTTTTGTCAAGAATGCTTTTATAGTATAATAAATCATAATCTATTCAAGAGGGTGAAGATATGAAATGCCCAAAATGTAGTTCAACACATTCGCGTGTAGTTGATTCTAGACATGCCGATGATGCAAATGCAATTAGAAGAAGAAGAGAATGCGAAAATTGTGGTACTCGATTTACGACGTTCGAACATATAGAAGTAAGTCCATTAATTGTAGTAAAAAAAGATGGAACTCGAGAACAATTTTTAAGAGAGAAAATTTTAAATGGTCTTGTTAGATCTTGTGAAAAGAGACCAGTACGTTATCAACAATTAGAAGATATTACTAATAAAGTTGAATGGCAGCTACGTGATAGCGGACAAACTGAAATATCTTCACGAGATATTGGTGAACATGTTATGAACCTATTGATGCATGTCGATCAAGTTTCTTATGTGAGATTTGCTTCAGTTTATAAAGAGTTTAAAGATGTTGATCAATTGTTAGCATCAATGCAAGGTATCTTGAACGATAATAAACGGAGTGATATATAAATGAGTTTACAATCGTATGAGTATGGTTTGAGTCCACATGACGGTTTTAAAGTGTATCGTCAGTTCCAAATAAATCATAATCATTTGGAAATACTTAATAGATTGTATATGCCATTAATTGGCGCGCAAGCGATAGGTACATATCACTTTATGAACCAATTCGTGAATAGTGATGACACATTAACGCATTACACAATAATGAATGAATTGAAAATGAATTTATCAGAATTTAGACAGTATATGGATTTATTGGAAGCAATCGGTTTATTTAAAACATATGTAAAGCATGATGAACAACAATCATTTTTTATTTACGAATTGATACAGCCACCAACTGCCTATCAATTTTTTAATGATCCTATGTTATCGATTTATCTATATAACCAAGTCGATAAACAACGTTTTAAAAGCTTAAAAAATTATTTTAAAAAGCATGATTTTGATTTAAGTGGGTTTCAACAAGTAACTCGCAAGTTTACTGATGTTTTTAAAATTCCACACTCAAGCGTTACTATTGATGCTTCATCAATAAAAAAAGAAAAACCATATCTTGGTATAGATTTATCCAATGTATCATTTGATTTTGAGATTTTAAAAGAAATGCTACGTCATCATTTTATTAGCGATGAAATTATAACTAAAGAAGCTAGAGATTTAATTGTTCAATTGGCTACATTGTATGGTTTAACTGAAGATGCTATGAAACGAATTATATTAAATTCTATTACAAGTAATCAACAATTATCATACGAAGAAATGAGAAAGCATGCGCGTTCGTATTATTTAATTGAACATAATCAACAATTACCTGAACTAGAGACTAAGGCTAGTAATCAAAATGAAGTGAATAGTAACAATCAATCTGTGTCTTCAAGTCAACCCACTTCAAATGATGATTGGTTTCAATTGTTAGAGGAAACAAGTCCAGTAGATATGTTGGCGTCATGGTCAGAATCAGAACCAACATTTCAACAAAAGAAAATGATTGAAGAGTTAGTCGAAAGAGAAAAATTAAACTTTGGTGTAATTAATATTCTTTTACAATTTGTAATGCTAAAAAATGAGATGAAACTACCTAAAACATATATTTTAGAAATTGCATCTAATTGGAAAAAATTAGGTATTAAGACTGCAAAAGAAGCATATAACTATGCGTTAAAAGCAAATGAATCAAAATCAGAATATAAAGGTAATGACCAACGTCAATCAAGAAAACGTTATTCAAAATCACGTGAGATTGTATCTAGAGAAAAAACACCTAAATGGTTAAAAAATAGAGGTCAAGAAAATACTGATAAAGAAACGACTAAAGAAGAACAAGAACAGTTTGAAAAGGAAAGAGCTGCGTTTCGTGAACAATTAAAACGCGATTGGGAGGAGGATTAAATGAAATCATTCAATAGTATTATCAAATCAAATGGCGATTTAGAAAAAAGAATTGCTAAAATTAAAAAACAAGTCGTTAACGATCCTGATGTTAAATCATTCTTAAATGAACATCAATCTGAATTGACCAATGAAATCATTGATAATGACTTAAATGTGTTACAAGAGTATAAAGATCAACAAAAAAATTATGATGGGCATGATTATGAAAATTGTCCGAACTTTGTTAAAGGTCATGTACCTGAATTATATATCGACAATAATAGAATTAAAATACGTTATAATATGTGCCCTTGCAAAATTAAACACGATGAAGAAAGATTTAATTCTCACTTAATCACATCACACCATATGCAACGTGATACATTAAACGCTAAGATGAAAGATATTTATGACACTGATTTGAACCGATTAGTTATTGCTAAAAATGTAAATGATATCTGTAAAAAATTAGTAAATGGAGAAAATGTAAAAGGAATGTATATTCACGGTCCATTTGGAACTGGGAAATCATTTATTCTAGGTGCAATTGCCAATCAACTTAAAGCTAAAAGTGTTGCTTCTACGATTGTTTATTTACCTGAATATATTCGCACGCTAAAAAGTGGTTTCAGAGATGGTAGTTATGAAACAAAGTTACAACGAATACGAGAGGCAAATATATTAATGATAGATGATATAGGTGCGGAAGAAGTAACACCTTGGGTTAGAGATGAAGTAATTGGACCATTACTACACTATCGCATGGTTCAAGAACTACCAACGTTTTTCTCATCGAATTTAAATTTTGATGAGCTAGAACATCATTTATCTATCACACGTGAAGGTGCGGAAGAAACAAAAGCTGCTAGAATTATTGAAAGAATTAAATCTTTATCAACGTCATATTATTTGGATGGTAAAAATTTAAGAAACAATTGAAATTTAAAATAACTATTGTATAATTAAGATAAATCTTAATCGTTGAAATAATTGAAGATATGATAATTTAATCCATGTTATACAGCGAGCTAATAAATGATGAGAGATTAGCTAACAAATTAAATTATTACTCCTTCATCATTAGGTGTTGGTAATCAATGCCCGGCTCAAGACCGTTATCTTAAGTAGAGATATTTAGTTGTTGCTAAATAACTAGGGTGGTACCACGACGAACTCGTCCCTTTTTTAGGGGCGAGTTTTTTTATTTCAACGAAATTAGAATTTAATTGAAATTAGAATTTAATTGAAATTAGAATTTATTTATGGAGGTTTTATAATGGATCAAATAAATGTTCAATTCCCAGATGGTAATTCGAAAGCGTTTGATAAAGGCGTAACAACTGAAGAAATAGCACAATCAATTAGCCCTGGATTAAGAAAAAAAGCGGTTGCTGGTAAATTTAATAATCAAATGGTTGATTTAACTAGACCATTAGAAGAAGATGGTTCAATTGAAATTGTGACTCCAGGTAGTGATGAAGCGCTTGAAGTTTTACGTCATTCTACTGCCCATTTAATGGCTCAAGCTTTAAAACGTTTATATGGGGATGTTAAGTTTGGAGTTGGCCCTGTTATAGATGGTGGGTTCTATTATGATTTTGATATGGATGAAAAGGTTTCGTCAGATGACTTTGAAAAAATTGAAAAAACGATGAAACAAATCGTTGATGAAAATCATAAAATTGAACGTAAAGTTGTATCAAGAGAAGAAGCTAAATCATTCTTCAAAGACGATCCTTATAAATTGGAATTAATTGACGCTATACCTGAAGATGAAAGTGTTACTTTATATTCACAAGGTGAATTTACTGATTTATGTCGAGGTGTACACGTTCCTTCAACTTCAAAAATCAAAGAATTTAAATTACTTTCAACTGCCGGTGCATATTGGCGCGGGGATAGCAATAACAAAATGTTACAACGTATTTATGGTACAGCATTCTTTGATAAAAAAGATTTGAAAGCACATTTAGAGATGCTTGAAGAACGTCGTGAGCGTGATCACCGTCGAATTGGTAAAGATTTAGAGCTTTTCACTAACAATCAATTAGTAGGTGCAGGTCTTCCATTATGGTTGCCTAATGGTGCTACAATCCGTAGAGAAATTGAACGTTATATAGTTGATAAAGAGGTAAGTATGGGTTATGACCACGTATATACTCCAGTGTTAGCAAATGTAGAGTTATACAAAACTTCTGGACACTGGGATCATTATAGAGATGATATGTTCCCACCAATGAAATTAGACGAAACAGAAGAAATGGTATTACGACCTATGAATTGTCCACATCATATGATGGTCTATAATAACCGTCCTCATTCTTATCGTGAACTACCTATCCGTATTGCAGAATTAGGAACTATGCACAGATATGAAGCCAGTGGTGCTGTATCAGGATTACAACGTGTACGTGGAATGACATTAAACGATTCACACATATTTGTTAGACCTGATCAAATTAAAGATGAATTTAAACGTGTTGTTAACATGATTCAAGAAGTATATAGTGACTTTGGCTTTGAAGATTACACATTCAGATTAAGTTACAGAGATCCAGAAGATAAAGAGAAGTATATGGATGATGATGAAATGTGGAACAAAGCTGAGACTATGTTAAAAGAAGCAGTCGATGAAATGGGATTACCATATGTTGAAGCAATTGGTGAAGCAGCATTCTATGGTCCAAAACTAGATGTTCAAGTTAAGACTGCTATGGGTAAAGAAGAAACTTTATCAACTGCTCAAATTGATTTCTTATTGCCAGAACGTTTTGAACTAACATACATCGGTAGCGATGGTGAAAATCATCGTCCAGTAGTTATTCATCGTGGTGTAGTTTCAACTATGGAACGATTTGTAGCGTTCTTAACTGAAGAAACTAAGGGTGCATTCCCAACTTGGTTAGCACCTAAACAAGTTGAAATAATACCTGTTAATGTTGACTTACACTATGACTATGCTAGAAATTTACAAGATGAATTAAAATCACAAGGTGTACGTGTAGAAATTGATGACCGTAATGAAAAAATGGGGTACAAAATTCGTGAAGCACAAATGCAAAAAATACCTTATCAAATAGTTGTTGGTGATAAAGAAGTTGAAAACAATCAAGTCAATGTACGTAAATACGGCTCTCAAGATCAAGAAACAGTTGAAAAAGATGAATTTATTTGGAATTTAGTAGATGAAATTCGTTTGAAAAAACATAGATAGTCTTGATAAAAATGATAGCTTAATGTATATTACTATATAGTTAATTAAAAAAAGAGTTAGAGGTTGCGTCTTTAATTAGTAACACTTCAGAAGTTATTAAGGAACGTATGTTGAAAGTGTGGAAGGTAAAGATGCCGAAATGAATGATACCCTTAATTATCATTTGTTGGGACAGTTATCGAATAGAAACTGTACTGTCACAATTTGTGATGTGCTACCGACATAGATTAAGCAGATGGTTGCATATCTAAAGGTATGCAACCATTTTTTATGCTTTAAAGAATTATAAACTATTTGGAAGTATAATTTGAATGCGTTCATAATCATCGCATAACACAACAAAACTATTTTAGTTAGCCTCTACTGTAAGAAAGGGAGCTTCTATGAAAAAAGTCGAAAATCAAGTTGATGGAATCAAAAGAGGACTGAAGGACCGTCATATTTCTATGATAGCAATGGGTGGTTGTATCGGTACCGGATTATTTATGACCTCTGGGGGAGCAATACACGATGCAGGGGCACTAGGAGCTTTAATTGCATATGCGATTATTGGAGCTATGGTATTCTTCCTCATGACATCTTTAGGTGAAATGGCAACGTATTTACCAGTGTCTGGTTCATTTAGTACTTACGCAACACGTTTTGTAGATCCATCTTTAGGATTTGCGTTAGGTTGGAACTATTGGTTTAACTGGGTTATTACAGTTGCAGCAGATGTAACCATTGCTGCACAAGTCATTCAATATTGGACACCTATGGCTGGTATTCCAGCATGGGTTTGGAGTTGTATATTCTTAGTTATTATATTCGCACTAAACTCTTTATCTGTTAGAGTTTATGGTGAAAGTGAATATTGGTTCGCTTTAATCAAAGTTGTAACAGTCATTATCTTTATCATTATTGGTCTTTTAACGATACTAGGTATTATGGGTGGAGAATTTGTAGGTTTCGAGACATTTACGAAAGGTGACGGACCAATTCTAGGTGGTAACTTAGGTGGAAGTTTATTATCAATTCTAGGCGTCTTCCTAGTTGCTGGATTCTCATTCCAAGGTACAGAATTAATTGGTATTACAGCTGGAGAATCTGAAAATCCAGAACGCGCTGTACCTAAAGCTATTAAACAAGTATTCTGGAGAATATTATTATTCTACATATTAGCAATATTTGTTATAGGTATGTTAATTCCTTACGATAGTAATGCATTGATGGGTGGCGATGATAATATTGCTACTTCTCCATTTACACTCGTGTTTAAAAATGCAGGGTTAGCTTTTGCGGCATCATTTATGAATGCAGTTATTTTAACATCAGTATTATCAGCAGGTAATTCAGGTATGTATGCCTCAACACGAATGCTTTATTCAATGAGTAAAGATAAATTAGCTTTTCATTCGTTTGGTAAAACGAATAAATATGGTGTTCCTTATTTATCACTAGTTGGAACAGCGATTTTAGTAGTTATTATTTTCTTAGTGCAAAAACTAAGTGGTGATGCATATGAGTATATAGTTGCTGCTAGTGGTATGACTGGCTTTATCGCATGGGTAGGTATTGCAATTAGTCACTACAGATTTAGAAGAGCTTTCGAAAAACAACATCATAGTAAAAGGGAATTGAAGTATAAAGCTAAATGGTTCCCATTCGGTCCTATATTCGCAGGCTTGCTCTGTGTGATTGTCATAATTGGGCAAGATGTTGATTTTATTAAAACAAGTCATTTCGATTTAAATCGCTTCATTATCACATATATGGGAATCCCAGTTTTCTTAGTATTCTTTATTTATCATAAATTGAGATATAAAACGAAGATAATTCCATTAGATAATGTGGATTTAAGACAAGATGTTTCAATGGATGAAGTAAAACATCACTAATATTAAAATAATTGTTGACTTATATGATATACACTGATATGATTATTAACGTTGAATACGAAACGTACCAAGTAGAAACACCCGTTTCTCACCTGTAGCGACGCTTAAAGCAGTTGGCAGGTCAATCATGTCACACATAAATGTGTATGAGAGAAGAGCGGGCATAATTTGTCCGCTCTTTTTGCTTGGAAAATTTCGTAAAATTTTGGGAGGTGTCAACCATAGCAAAAGATCAAACGCAAGTTAACGAAAAGATTCGCGCTAAAGAATTACGTTTAATTGGCCAAAATGGTGACCAAATTGGTGTTAAATCAAAACGAGAAGCATTAGAAATGGCTGAACGTGTTGAATTAGATTTAGTAGTTGTAGCACCAAATGCTAAACCACCTGTTGCAAGAATTATGGATTATGGTAAGTACAAATTCGAACAGCAGAAAAAAGAAAAAGAAATGAAAAAGAAACAAAAAGTTATCAATGTTAAAGAAATACGCCTAAGTCCAACTATTGAGGAACATGATTTCCAAACTAAGTTGAAAAATGGTCGTAAATTCTTATCTAAAGGCGATAAATGTAAAGTTTCTATTCGTTTCAGAGGTCGTGCAATCACTCATAAGGAAATTGGTCAGCGCGTATTAGAAAAATTCGCTGACGAATGTAAAGATATTGCCACTGTTGAACAGAAACCTAAAATGGAAGGGCGTCAAATGTTTATCATGTTAGCGCCTATTAACGAAAAATAATTCACTATTATTAGGAGGAAATGAATCATGCCAAAAATGAAAACTCACCGTGGAGCAGCTAAACGTGTTAAAAGAACTGGTTCAGGTCAATTAAAACGTTCAAGAGCTTTCACATCACACTTATTTGCAAATAAAAACACTAAACAAAAACGTAAATTACGTAAAGCTAAATTAGTTTCTAAAAGCGATATGAAACGAGTAAAACAATTATTAGCTTATAAAAAATAATTGTAATTGATAAATGAACGATAATTAATTGTTATATCTAAGGAGGAATTTAATATGCCACGAGTTAAAGGTGGAACAGTAACAAGAGCACGTCGTAAAAAAACGATTAAATTAGCTAAAGGTTACTTCGGTGCTAAACACACATTATATAAAGTAGCAAAACAACAAGTAATGAAATCAGGTCAATACGCTTTCCGTGACCGTCGTCAACGTAAACGTGATTTCCGTAAATTATGGATTACACGTATTAACGCAGCTGCACGTCAACATGACATGAGCTATTCAAGATTAATGAATGGCTTGAAAAAAGCTGACATCAATATTAACCGTAAAATGCTTTCTGAAGTTGCTATTTCAGATGAAAAAGCTTTCGCAGAGTTAGTATCAAAAGCTAAAGAAGCTTTAAAATAATTAACTTTTCCGAGCCTGTGACATAATCTAATGTCTCAGGCTATAATTATATATTGGCAACAGTTGCTTGAATTAAATTTTCATTTGTAACAAGTTTTTAATTCTAAACAACTTTGTCGGGGTGGGACGATGAAATGAATTTTTAAAAATATTATTTCTGTTCCACTCCTTTTTATTTTAACCATCAGGTGAATAGTACATTATTAATTTATGCACCTTTATTTGTTTTTTAATGATTTAGTTTGATAAAATGCTAATTAAGAAACTAATGTAAGGAGAACATTATGTCTAAATATGATGAACAAATAATAGTAGTATCAAGAGATATCCTTTTTGAACAAGAGTCAAATGCTTTTAACGGCTTTTTAACTAAAAATGATCCACAAGGTGAAGCGATATTTAATACTTTTTCTAATTATGAAGTTAAAAGACGTGGAGATATGGAAGAAGATCCTTCGTATAAACAATTAATATCATATTGTCTTTTAGAAAATGAGAAAAATGAAATATTAATATACAAAAGATTAAGTGGTGGTGGAGAGTCACGTTTACATGGTCAATCTTCTATCGGTGTAGGTGGACACATGAATGATGTGATTGGCGCAAGTTCTGTAAATGAAATTTTAAGGGTAAATGCTCAAAGAGAGCTAGAAGAAGAAGTCGGTTTATTAGAAACTAATTCTCAGAATTTGGAATATATAGGTTTTATAAATGATGATACAAACGATGTGGGTAAAGTACATATAGGTATAGTCTTTAAAATTAAAGTTAACTCAAATGATATTGAAGTACGTGAAACAGATACATTAAAAATTCAATGGTTAGAAAAAGAGCGTATTGATAATTATGATGAATTTGAAACATGGAGTGCATTAATTTTACAAGATTTATAGGAGGGATACAACATGTCAGACATCATCCCTTTTCCAAAACTACAGCAAAAAATGTATAAAGATATTAAATCATCTCATAACAGTCAACATTACGAAATGGTATATCAATTAATTGAAGATTATGAAGCACAATTTGAACTAGATGAGACATTAGCCTTAATTAAATGTGATATGTTATTTCATTTGAATTCGTTTTTGGAGTTAAGAGAAGAAGCTATTGTACTTTTAAAAAGAGGCATTCAAGCGTATGATGAGTTAATGTTATATTATATCAAGGCGTTAAATGGCTTAGGTCAGTATTATGAGTCTGTAAATGTTATCAATCAAATTATAGACGAGGTTCAAAGTCATAAAACAAGAATGGCGTTATTTCCATTAAAAGAATATGCTCAATCTCAACTCAATGAAGATAAACATATCACCAGCCAATCATTGGCTAAATTTAATACGCTCAATTTGAATGAACAAATACAATTAGTTCTTAAATTAATTGATAATGGGCATTATGAATTTAAAGAAACTATAGCCTTTTTATTATCTAATGAGGTTGAGGCAGATAATTTAAAAAGTTTAATGCTAGAATTTTTAAGATTTGCTGGCTACAATATACCAATTAATATTAACAAGATGAATTATACAGTTAACGTTATTCCTAATGAGCTTAATGGTTTGGAACATACTGAACTTAAAACTCAAGTAATTCCTCGAGTAATTGATAAACTAGAAAATGGAGCACTCAATATCATTGATGAAGCAATACATACCATGAATAATCATGCTATTTTACTATATCCACTCAATATATTCGATTTATACACCTGTGATGATTGGATTACTGGTTATGATGTTTACTTTAAATCAATGATTGGTATACAAACTAAGCAAGGGAATGTAAAAATATTAAATTTTATTAATAGTCTTGATGGTCAACTTTGAGCAAATTATTTTATATTGTTAAATTAATTCGTTAAAGTTAGATTATTGAATTTTAAAAGTGTTTTAAGCCCTATAAAAGACTGTTTGTGTCCGTATAGGACGTGTGCTATAATAGGGAAGTTGAAAAAATAAAAATGTAATCATGGAGGTATTTATACATGACAGCAACTTGGGAAAAAAAGGAAGGTAACGAAGGATTATTAAAAGTTACAGTTCCAGCAGAAAAAGTAGACAAAGCATTAGATCAAGCATTTAAAAAAGTAGTTAAACAAATTAACGTGCCTGGTTTCCGTAAAGGTAAAGTGCCTCGTCCTATCTTTGAACAACGTTTCGGTGTAGAAGCATTATATCAAGATGCAGTAGATATTCTATTACCTGAAGCATATGGTGAAGCTATTGATGAAACTGGAATCAATCCAGTAGCTCAACCAGAAATTAATGTTACACAAATTGAAAAAGGTAAAGATTTTGAATTTGAAGCTACTGTAACTGTTGAACCTGAAGTTCAATTAGGTGATTACAAAGGTTTAGAAATAGAAAAACAAGATTCAGAATTAACTGATGAAGATTTACAAGAAGCAATTGACCACAGCCTAGGACACTTAGCTGATATGGTAGTTAAAGAAGATGGTGCTGTTGAAAATGGAGATACAGTAAACATTGACTTTGATGGCTATGTTGATGGCGAGCAATTTGAAGGTGGACAAGCAGATGGTTATGATCTTGAAATTGGCTCAGGCTCATTTATTCCTGGATTTGAAGATCAATTAGTAGGCGTTAAAACAGGTGAAGAAAAAGATGTAGTTGTAACTTTCCCTGAAGAGTATCATGCTGAAGAATTAGCTGGCAAAGAAGCTACTTTCAAAACTAAAGTAAATGAAATTAAATATAAAGAAGTACCTGAATTAGATGATGAAATTGCAAATGAATTAGATTCAGATGCTAACAGTGTTGATGAGTACAAAGAAAACTTACGCAAACGTTTATCAGAACAAAAAGCTGAGGAAGCTGAAAATGTTGAAAAAGAAGAAACAATTAATAAAGCAACTGATAATGCTACAATCGATATTCCTCAAGCAATGATTGACACTGAATTAGATCGTATGGTTCAAGAATTTGGTCAAAGAATCCAACAACAAGGATTAGATTTACAAACTTACTTCCAAATTTCAGGTCAAGATGAATCTCAATTAAGAGAACAAATGAAAGATGATGCAGAACAACGCATTAAAACAAACTTAACACTTTCAGCTATTGCCGATAAAGAAAATATTGAAGCAAATGATGAAGATATCGAAAAAGAATTAGAAAAAATGAGTAAACAATTTAATATCTCAGTTGAAGATATTAAAAATACTTTAGGTAATACTGACATTATTAAAAATGATGTACGTATCCAAAAAGTAATTGACTTACTTAGAGACAATGCTAAATACGTTGAATCTACTAAAGAAGATAAATAATAATTCATTGTTAAATTAATAATTAAAATTTAAAGTAGCAGGTGCATCAATATATGTAACCTGCTACTCTATATTTTAAGCATTTTAGTTGTTAACCATGAATTTGCATTGTAGAATGCTATCTAGTATAGTCGTTTAAGAATAGAGGTGTAAATGAATGTTTAAATTCAATGAAGATGAAGAAAATTTAAAATGTTCTTTCTGTGGTAAGGACCAAGACCAAGTTAAGAAATTAGTCGCAGGAAGTGGCGTATATATCTGTAATGAGTGTATCGAACTATGTTCAGAAATTGTAGAAGAAGAATTAGCTCAATCGACTTCTGAAGAGTTTACTGAACTGCCTACACCGAAAGAAATTATGGATCATTTAAATGAATATGTTATTGGTCAAGAAAAAGCTAAAAAATCTTTAGCAGTTGCCGTATATAATCACTATAAACGTATCCAACAATTAGGACCTAATGAAGATGAAGTTGAATTACAAAAAAGTAATATTGCGTTAATAGGACCAACTGGTAGCGGTAAAACATTATTAGCACAAACATTAGCTAAAACTTTAAACGTTCCATTTGCTATTGCAGATGCTACAAGTTTAACTGAAGCAGGTTACGTTGGTGACGATGTAGAAAATATTTTATTACGATTAATTCAAGCAGCTGACTTCGATATTGATAAAGCTGAAAAAGGTATTATCTATGTTGATGAAATTGATAAGATTGCTAGAAAATCTGAAAACACATCAATTACGCGTGATGTATCTGGTGAAGGTGTTCAACAAGCCTTACTTAAAATTTTAGAGGGTACGACTGCAAGTGTGCCTCCACAAGGTGGACGTAAACATCCCAACCAAGAATTAATACAAATTGATACAACAAATATCTTATTCATTCTAGGTGGTGCGTTTGATGGCATCGATGAAGTAATTAAACGTCGCTTAGGAGAAAAAGTGATTGGATTTGCAAGTAATGAAGCGGATAAATATGATGAGGAAGCATTGTTAGAACAAATTCGCCCAGAAGATTTGCAATCATATGGTTTAATTCCTGAGTTTATTGGTCGTGTGCCAATAGTTGCTAACTTAGAAACATTAGATGTAGAAGCGCTTAAAAACATTTTAACGCAACCTAAGAACGCTTTAGTAAAACAATATACTAAAATGTTAGAACTTGATAATGTTGAGTTAGAATTTACCGAAGAAGCATTAGCTGCGGTAAGTGAGAAAGCTATTGAGCGTAAAACAGGAGCACGTGGATTACGTTCTATTATTGAAGAAGCATTAATCGATATTATGTATGATGTTCCTTCATCAGAAAACGTAACTAAAGTTGTTATTACTGATAAAACAATTAATGATGAAGTTGACCCAGAATTATACGATTCTGAAGGTAACTTATTGAATGATAGTAAAACATCAGCATAATATAAGTTATTTAAGTTTGAGTACGCTCTGTAAAGATTGCGCCGAACAAGTGAAATGTTTTTAAGATCCTATAAACAATTAAAGTTGGAGTGGAACATCGAATTCTATTTGAATTCTGTTCTGCTCCTTTTTTAATTAAAAAATTGCTTATTTAGATATAATGAAATATATATTATAATGAAACAGTTAAATTTAATTACAAAAGAGAGGATAATTTATGAATATTAATCCTAATAACATTGATTTGATTATAAGTACTGTACAAGAGGCTCAATATCCTGATACAGGTTTATCTGAAGTGGCATTAAGTGGACGTTCAAACGTTGGTAAATCTTCTTTCATTAATAGTATGATTGGCAGAAAAAATATGGCTCGCACGTCGCAACAACCAGGTAAAACACAAACATTAAATTTCTTTAATATTGATAATCAATTAATATTTGTCGACGTCCCTGGGTATGGCTATGCAAAAGTGAGTAAATCACAACGTGAGAAATTTGGTAAAATGATTGAAGAATATTTGACTAAGAGAGAGAGTTTAAAGCTAGTCATTCAACTAGTTGACTTACGACACAATCCAACTGAAGATGATATTTTAATGTATAATTACTTAAAACATTTTGATATACCTACACTAGTTATTTGTACTAAAGAGGATAAGATTGCAAAGGGTAAGATTCAAAAGCATATTAAAAATATTAAAGAGAAATTAGATTTAGATCCAGATGATACGATTATTAGTTACTCATCAATTCAAAATACAAAGCAGCAACAAATATGGGATTTAATTGCTGATTATTTATAATGATTTTAATCTAAGAAGGGGTCAAACTTCTGTTTAGATTTTTTAATGGGATAAGTGTCAAAATTTTGACTTCAAATTAGAATCTTTCTAATTTGTTTGAGCAATCAACTTAAAATCATTAAATAATGTGTTATACTATCAGTATTGTTAGTATTTGGAGGGCGTTATAAATGCATTTTATTGCTATAAGTATAAATCATCGCACTGCTGATGTAGCACTTAGAGAGCAAGTAGCTTTTAGAGATGATGCCTTGCGATTAGCCCATGAAGATTTGTTCGAAACTAAATCTATTTTAGAGAACGTCATTTTATCTACATGTAATCGTACTGAAGTATATGCTATTGTTGATCAAATTCACACAGGTCGTTACTATATTCAAAGATTTTTAGCGCGTTCATTTGGATTTGATGTAGATGATATAAAAAATATGTCAGAAGTTAAAGTGGGGGACGAAGCAGTTGAACATTTACTGCGAGTCACTTCTGGCTTGGATTCAATTGTATTAGGTGAAACTCAAATTCTTGGACAAATGAGAGATGCATTCTTTTTAGCTCAAGACATTCAAACAACTGGTACAATTTTTAATCATTTATTTAAACAGGCTATTACTTTCGCTAAAAAAGCTCATAATGAGACTGACATAGCAGATAATGCTGTGAGTGTTTCATATGCAGCAGTTGAATTAGCTAAAAAGGTATTTGGTAAACTAAAAGGTAAACAAGCTATTATTATAGGTGCAGGGGAAATGAGTGAATTATCACTTTTAAATTTATTAGGTTCTGGTATTGATGATATTACTGTCGTTAATAGAACTGAAACTAATGCGTATAAATTAGCAACGAAGCACGGCGTAAATTATAATACACTTGAGTCATTACCAACTCTTTTGACTAATGCTGATATTGTTATCAGTTCAACAAGTTCGCCAGATTTTATTGTTACAAAATCTATGATAGAGTCGGTCAATCTTAATAGAAAAGCTTCTTCATTATTGTTAATAGACATTGCGGTTCCTAGAGATATCGAACCAAATGTTAATATCAGTGAAAATATTTTCAGCTATGATGTGGATGATCTTAAAGGTTTAGTTGATGCTAACTTGCGAGAACGTCAGATGGCTGCTGACTTTATAGCAAGTCAGATTCCTGATGAAGTCCAGGCTCATAATGATTGGGTAAATATGTTAGGTGTTGTACCTGTAATTAGAGCATTGCGTGAAAAAGCAATGACAATCCAGTCAGAAACAATGGATAGTATTGATAGAAAGCTACCTGATCTTAGTGATAGAGAACGTACAATCATTTCGAAACATACTAAAAGTATTATTAATCAAATGTTGAAAGATCCAATAAAACAGGCCAAAGAATTGAGTAATGATAAGAGAAGTAATGAAAAATTAGAGCTATTTCAAAACATATTTGATATTGATGCTGCAGACCCTTACGAGGATATTAAAGCTCGTAAAGCACAAAAAGAAAAAGAAGTTTCTATCCGTCACTTCTTTAGTTTTGAATAAGCATATTAATATGGTGATAATATGCAAGAGACCCTGTTTATTAGATTTCATGAAATAATATTAATTATATATTTAATTAGTATTCTCTGTTATTTTATAGATTTCGTTAAAAAGAGTCATAAAATTAGAGAATTAGGAATTTATACATTAGGGATTGTTTGGATATTGCAAACAATCTCTTTGTCTGTTTATATCACTTCGCATAATGAAATTCCGTTGAGTTCATTATTTGATGTATTTTTCTTTTTATCATGGATAATTATATGTATAGCACTGGTTTTAAATGTAGTTAAAGTATTAAGTTTTTCAGTATTCTTTCTCAATGTTATTGGATTTATATTATTGATGATGAATACTTTTCAACCTGAATATTACTCAACAAATGTGCAACGCATTGCAGTTATAAATGAATTGTTATTAGTGCATATAGGCTTAGCGGTATTAAGTTATGCTCTTTTTGCATTAGCTTTTGTAAATTCATTACTTTATATTATTCAATACCGCAATTTAAGGGAAAAGAATTTTGATCAAAAATACTTTAGAATTGGTAGCGTAGCCACACTTGAAACAGTTGTGTTTTATTCATCTTTAAGTGGTTTAATTATTTTAATTTTGAGTATTATTTTAGGCGCACAGTGGGGTGTCTATGCAATTGGACATAGTATTTTTGCTGACCCTAAAGTAGTACTATCTTCTGTTATTACAATTTTTTATGCTATTTATTTACTAAGTCGTATTAATCGATGGTTTAAAACAATTTATTTAATTTACTTTAATATTATGTTATTTTGCTTATGCATGATTAATCTATTTTTTACAACACATTTCACTTAAAATTTCAAATGTCATTAGGAGGCAACAATTATGCGCAAATTGGTTGTAGGCTCACGTAGAAGTAAGCTTGCCTTAACTCAGAGTCAACAATTTATAGATAAGTTAAAAGCGGTGGATCCAACCCTTGAAATAGAAATTAAGGAGATTGTTACTAAAGGTGACCGCATCGTAAATAAACAATTATCTAAAGTGGGCGGTAAAGGATTATTTGTTAAAGAAATCCAACAAGAACTTTTTGACAAAGAAATTGACATGGCAATACACTCACTGAAAGATGTACCAAGTATCATTCCTGAAGGTTTAACATTAGGTTGCATACCTGATAGAGAAGTTCCATTTGATGCTTATATTTCTAATAATCATATACCGTTAAATGAATTACCGGATGGTAGTATTATTGGTACGAGTTCATTAAGACGTGGTGCTCAAATTTTATCTAAATATCCAAACTTAGAAATTAAATGGATAAGAGGAAATATTGACACACGACTTAAAAAATTAGAAACAGAAGATTATGATGCAATTATTTTAGCTGCTGCAGGACTTAGACGTATGGGTTGGTCAGATGATATTGTAACGACATATCTGGACAAAGATATTTTATTACCAGCTATTGGACAAGGTGCATTAGGTATAGAGTGTCGTAGTGATGATGTCGAACTATTGGAATTATTAAGTAAAGTTCATAATCAAGCAGTAGCGAATTGTGTTACAGCTGAAAGAACATTCCTTTCAGCTATGGATGGTAGTTGTCAAGTACCTATTGGAGGGTATGCAACTAATAAGGAGAATGGTGAAATTGAATTTACTGGGTTAATTATGACTCCAGACGGTACAAAGAGATATGAGCACACAGAAGTTGGTAAAAATCCTGTTGATTTAGGTGAAACAGTCAGCCGTGTTTTAAAAGAGCAGGGTGCTTATGAAATAATCAAAAAACTAAATGAAGAACAAGCGCATTAAACCATATTGTTGAGGTGTAATGAAATATGAAACCAGTTGTAGCTATGACGCAATCGAGTGAATTTAATAGTGATTTAGTGGAAATAATGCATAAGCCATTTATAGAAATTCAATCACTTGAATTTGATACTCAAGTTTTGCATCATAAATATGACTGGATTATTTTTTCTTCTAAAAATGCGGTTCGCATATTTTATAAATATTTAAATCAACTAGATGTTAAATATGTAGCTGTCATTGGAAAGAAAACTGCCGAACTTTGTGAAACGCTTAAAATTAATGTTGATTTTATACCTAATGACTACTCTCAAGAAGGATTTTTGAATCAGTTTAAAAAAGATCAACAAAGCATTCTCATACCAAGTAGTGCTGAAGCGCGTCCCAAACTCCAACATACATTAGCACAAAACAATATTGTGACTAAAATCGATTTATATAAACCTATTCCTAATGATAGGAATATTAGAGAAGTCATTCAATTGATAGAACATCATAAAGTTCATGCGGTAACATTTTCAAGTTCATCTGCAGTAAAAGCGTATATAAGGCATGACGTTCCTTGTGGTTTTGATAAGTATGTTGCTATTGGGGCCCAAACTGCAAACACATTACGAAAGAACGGTCTCAATCCATTAATAGCTAATAAACAAACTTCGGAATCACTTATAAATAAAATTATTGAAAGTTGGTATAATAATGAAATTTGATAGACATAGACGATTACGCTCATCAGAGTCAATGCGTAATTTAGTTAGAGAAAACCATGTTAGAAAAGACGATTTAATTTATCCAATATTCGTAGTTGAAAAAGATAATGTAAAAAGTGAGATTAAATCACTTCCAGGCGTTTACCAAATTAGCTTGAATTTATTAGATGATGAAATAAATGAGGCATATGAACTAGGAATTAGAGCAATCATGTTCTTTGGTGTACCAAATTCTAAAGATGAGGTAGGTTCTGGTGCATATGATCATAATGGTATTATCCAAGAAGCAACAAGAAAGGCTAAAGAATTACATAAAGATTTATTAAT
Source organism: Staphylococcus sp. HMSC069D12 (assembly GCF_001810405.1). Classification (NCBI taxonomy): domain Bacteria; kingdom Bacillati; phylum Bacillota; class Bacilli; order Caryophanales; family Staphylococcaceae; genus Staphylococcus; species Staphylococcus sp. HMSC069D12. Next base: position 33,812 of record NZ_KV801132.1, on the reverse strand, counting down.
TGTAGCAGACACATGTTTATGTGAATATACCGATCATGGACATTGTGGTGTTATTGATGATCATACTCATGATGTAGATAATGATAAATCATTACCTTTACTTGTTAAAACAGCTATCTCACAAGTTGAAGCGGGTGCAGACATTATAGCACCAAGTAATATGATGGACGGTTTTGTTGCAGAAATTCGTAAAGGTCTAGATGATGCCGGTTATTACAATATTCCAATTATGAGTTATGGTATCAAATATGCATCAAGTTTCTTTGGTCCATTTAGAGATGCGGCTGATTCTGCACCTTCTTTTGGTGACAGAAAGACTTACCAAATGGACCCAGCGAATCGTTTAGAAGCATTTCGCGAACTTGAAAGTGACTTAAAAGAGGGCGCAGATATGATGATAGTAAAACCAGCGCTAAGTTATTTAGATATTGTAAGAGATGTTAAAAACAATACAAATATTCCTGTTATTGTTTATAACGTAAGTGGTGAGTATGCAATGACAAAAGCAGCAGCACAAAATGGTTGGATAGATGAAGAACGTGTTGTTATGGAACAAATGGTTTCAATGAAACGTGCAGGTGCAGATATGATTATTACTTACTTTGCGAAAGATATTTGTCATTACTTAGATAAATAATTAATTTTAGGAGGATTTTGATATGGGTTACGAGAAATCGATTGAAGCGATGAAAATAGCTGAAAATTTAATGCCAGGTGGCGTTAATAGTCCTGTAAGAGCATTTAAATCTGTTGATACACCAGCGATTTTTATGGATCAAGCAAAAGGATCAAGAATTTATGATATCGATGGTAACGAGTATATTGACTATGTATTAAGCTGGGGACCTTTAATTCTAGGACATAAAAACGAACAAGTTATAAAAAAACTACATGAGGCGGTTGATAGAGGAACAAGCTTCGGAGCATCTACCTTAGAAGAAAACAAACTTGCAGAATTAGTAATCGAACGCGTACCATCAATTGAAAAAGTGCGTATGGTTTCATCAGGAACTGAGGCAACGTTAGCAGCGTTAAGATTGGCTCGTGGTTATACTGGAAGAAATAAAATTATAAAATTTGAAGGCTGTTATCACGGTCATAGTGATTCCTTATTAATTAAAGCGGGTTCTGGTGTTGCAACACTAGGATTACCAGACTCACCTGGTGTCCCAGAAGGTACTGCTAAGAATACGATTACAGTTCCGTATAATGATTTAGAAGCAATTAAAATTGCTTTCGAAAATTATGGAGATGATATCGCTGGAATTATCGTAGAACCAGTTGCTGGTAATATGGGCGTTGTACCTCCTAAAGATGGCTTCCTACAAGGGTTACGTGAGATTACAAATGACTATGGTGCGCTATTAATATTCGATGAGGTAATGACAGGTTTCCGAGTAGGGTACAATTGTGCGCAAGGTTACTTTGGTGTTACACCAGATCTTACATGTTTAGGTAAAGTTATTGGTGGTGGATTACCAGTAGGTGCGTTTGGCGGTAGAAAAGAGATTATGGACAAAGTTGCTCCAGTTGGAAATATTTATCAAGCTGGAACATTATCCGGGAATCCTTTAGCAATGACGAGTGGTTACGAAACTCTAAGTCAATTAACACCTGAATCTTATGAGTATTTCCAAGAATTAGGTGATATCTTAGAAGAAGGACTTAAAAAAGTATTTAGCAAACATAATGTCCCAATTACTATTAATCGAGCTGGATCTATGATTGGATACTTCTTAAATGAAGGACCAGTAACTAACTTTGAAGAAGCAAATAAAAGTAATTTAGAATTGTTCAGTCAAATGTATCGTGAAATGGCTAAAGAAGGCGTATTCCTACCACCTTCTCAATTTGAAGGAACATTCTTATCTACAGCACATAATAAAGAAGACATTGAAAAAACAATCCAAGCATTTGATACTGCTTTAAGTCGTATTGTATAATGTTATGAAATAGAATGAGGTTAGGACTTTCAACTCGATGACGTCTTAACCTCATTTTTAATGAAAGAAGTGGCTGCATAATGAAAAGTGTATGGATCAATAACTTTATTCTATTAGTGACTGCTGTTGTTATAAGTTTGTTATTACATGTTGCGCACGTTCTTTTACCATTTATGTTCGGTCCGATTATTGCATCGATAATCGTCATTAAAGTATTTAAATTAGAGGTCAAATGGCCATTCTGGCTTAGTCAAATTGGATTGATTGTATTAGGGGTACAAATTGGATCAACATTTACGTCTGAAGTGTTGCATGATATTAAAAATGATTGGTTGATAATTGTTGTTATTACACTATTACTATTAGTTTTATCTCTATTGATCGCCTTCTTTTTCAAAAAAATAGCAAGAGTAAACACTGAGACAGCTATATTAAGTGTCATTCCAGGTGCTTTAAGTCAAATGCTAATTATGGCAGAGGAAAATAAAAAGGCAAATATTCTCGTAGTGAGTTTAACTCAAACGTCTCGCGTTATATTCGTCGTGATATTAGTACCCTTAATTTCTTATTTCTTTAGTAGTGATAGTGGAAATGAAACAACTTCTATTAAATCACCTCCATTAACGGAAGTACTAAACTTATCGCAAGTAATACTATTAATTTGTTGTATTGCAATCATTTATAGTCTTATGGCTAAAATCAATTTTCCTACTAAGCAATTATTGGCTCCTATTGTCGTGTTAGTAATATGGAATTTAACTACACATCACATATTTACATTAGATAATTATATTCTTGCTTCTGCACAAGTGATTTATATGATTAGAATTGGATTGCAGATTGCCAATTTACTTTCCGATTTAAAAGGTCGAATTGCCGTTGCAATCATTTATCAAAATATCTTTCTAATCATTGGATCATTTATCATGGTATATATTGTGCACATATTTACAAATAATAATATTAATGAGTTGTTTTTGGGCGGAGCGCCAGGAGGTATGAGTCAGATTGTTTTAGTGGCTATGGCAACGGGGGCGGATGTAGCAATAATTTCTAGTTTCCACATATTTAGAATCTTTTTTATTTTATTTGTAGTAGCGCCTATCATTGGCTTTTTCTTACGTGGCGGTATTTTAAAATTTCATCAAAAAAGATAGGTTGTGTCATGCAAAGTTTAAGCGTTAGTAATTTTAATATTAAAGAAGGTTGATAAAACCTTTACCTACAATTACCTTTCGACTTATTTCTTAAATTGCACTCTATGACACAACCTATATAAATTATTATGAAGGCTTAGATGGACATCCTTTCAAATGGGCATCATATAAACCTGCCGCTTCTAAAAATGAAAAAACAGTTACTGGTCCTAAAAATTTAAAACCATATTTTTTTAAGTCTTTAGATAATTGTTTAGCACGATCATCAACAGTAATTCTTTCTGAGGCAGTTGTATAGTTCAAATCTATAGGTTGATGATTAACATATGACCAAAGGAAATTACTAAAACTACCAAAATCCTTTTCTATTTCAAAATAACCTTGTGCTTGTGATACAATCGCTTCTAACTTTTTACGATTATGAACAATGTTAGGAAATTCCATTAAATTATCTATATCTTTCGTAGATAGCTGAGCAATTTTGCTTGGCTCAAAGTTGTAAAATGCTTGTTCATAAGATTGTTTCTTTTTTAAAATGGTTAGCCAAGATAACCCAGCATGTTGAGATTCTAAAGCCATTAGCTAAAATAAGGCTTTGCTATCATATATGGGTTGTCCCCATACATTGTCATGATAATCTAAGTAAGTCGGGTCTTTTGTACTAAATGCACATTCATTCATAAATATACCTCCAAGAGATTGACTTATCACGATTTCCATTATACTATAATTAAGTAATGAAATATATTATTGGGAAGAGTAAGTTTGAATGATAGCACAGAGAGCATATGGTTGGTGTAAATATGTATAACATTCAATCTGAAGGTAGCCCACTTGAACTTTTATTGAATCATTTATTAGTAGATAAAAGCGTGTTTGAGCGTTAATCAAATTAAGTGCAGGTATATTAATTTATACTTGAATTTAGGTGGTACCACGGAACATCCGTCCTATATTATTTAGGAGGATGTTTTTTTAATTATTAGGAGGTTTTAATCGATGAACATGGAGCCTAAGTATAATCCACGCGAAGTTGAGGCTGGCCGTTATGAAGAATGGGTAAAGAATGATTATTTCAAACCCTCAGAAGACAAATCAAAAGAGTCATATACAATTGTAATTCCACCACCCAATGTGACAGGAAAATTACACCTTGGACATGCGTGGGATACAACTTTACAAGATATTATTACGCGTATGAAACGTATGCAAGGGTATGACACACTATATCTACCTGGTATGGACCATGCAGGTATTGCTACTCAAGCAAAAGTAGATGCTAAATTAAAAGAACAAGGCATTTCTCGTCATGATATCGGACGTGAGAAGTTCTTAGAACACGCTTGGTCATGGAAAGAAGAATATGCGTCATTTATACGCCAACAATGGGCTAAATTAGGTTTGGGTCTAGATTATAGTAGAGAGCGTTTTACTTTAGATGATGGGTTAAGTAAAGCAGTAAGAAAAGTCTTCGTTGACTTATACAATAAAGGCATTATTTATCGTGGTGAACGTATTATTAACTGGGATCCTGAAGCTAGAACGGCTTTATCAGATATTGAAGTAATTCACGAGGATGTGCAGGGTCATTTCTATCATTTTAAGTATCCTTATGCTGATGGTGATGGACATATTGAAATTGCGACAACAAGACCTGAGACAATGTTAGGAGACACTGCCATAGTTGTTAATCCTAATGATGACCGCTATAAAGATGTAATTGGTAAGAAAGTTATATTACCAATTGTTGGTCGAGAGTTACCGATATTAGCTGATGAATATGTTGATATTGATTTTGGTAGTGGCGCTATGAAAGTAACGCCAGCACACGATCCAAATGATTTTGAGATTGGTCAACGACATAGTTTAGAGAACATTATTGTCATGGATGAAAATGGTAAAATGAACGATAAAGCTGATAAATATGCTGGATTAGATCGATTTGAATGTCGTAAACAATTGGTTGAAGATTTAAAAGCGCAAGATCTAGTCATTAAGATTGAAGAGCATGTTCATTCAGTTGGTCATTCTGAACGCTCAGGTGCTGTTGTTGAACCTTACTTATCAACGCAATGGTTTGTAAAAATGAAACCGTTAGCGCAACGTTCACTTGATAATCAAAAAACAGATGATCGCATCGATTTTTATCCACCACGTTTTGAGAACACTTTCAATCGTTGGATGGAAGAAATTAGAGACTGGACAATTTCTAGACAATTATGGTGGGGGCATCAAATACCTGCTTGGTACCATAAAGAAACTGGTGAAATTTATGTTGGTGAAGAAGCGCCTAAAGATATTGATAATTGGGTGCAAGATGAAGATGTTTTAGATACTTGGTTCTCTAGTGCATTGTGGCCATTTTCAACTTTAGGTTGGCCGAATATTGATGCAGATGATTTTAAACGTTACTATCCAACTAATGTACTTGTAACTGGATATGACATTATTTTCTTCTGGGTTGCAAGAATGATATTCCAAGGTCTTGAATTTACTGACAGAAGACCATTCAACGATGTTTTACTTCATGGTTTAGTTCGAGCTGAAGACGGTCGGAAAATGAGTAAATCATTAGGTAATGGTGTAGATCCTATGGATGTAATTGATGAATATGGAGCAGATAGCTTAAGATATTTCTTGGCAACAGGATCATCACCTGGTCATGACTTACGTTATTCTACTGAGAAAGTAGAGTCTGTTTGGAATTTCATTAATAAAATATGGAACGGTGCACGTTTTAGCTTAATGAATATAGGTGATGAATTTAAATTTGAGGATATCGATTTAACTGGAAACCTTTCATTAGCGGATAAATGGATCTTAACTCGTTTAAATGAGACGATTGAAACAGTTACTAATTTAAGTGAAAAGTATGAGTTTGGAGAAGTTGGTCGTGCACTATATAATTTCATTTGGGACGAGTTCTGTGATTGGTATATTGAAATGAGTAAAATACCAATGAATGGTGAAGATGAAGCACAAAAACAAACGACACGTTCTGTTTTAAGTTATACACTAGATCAAATTATGAGAATGTTACATCCGTTTATGCCTTTTGTTACTGAGAAGATATGGCAAAGTCTTCCACATGAAGGCGATACGATTGTGAAAGCATCATGGCCTAAGGTTAGGGAAGAACTTGTATTTGAAGAAAGTAAGCAAACGATGCAACAATTAGTTGAAATTATCAAATCTGTAAGACAATCTCGTGTTGAAGTAAATACGCCACTTTCTAAAGCTATACCTATTTACATTCAAGCTAAAGATGAAAATATTAAAGCAACACTAATTGTAAATGAAGATTATATTCATAAATTCTGTAATCCTAGTGAATTAACGATTGATACACATATTGATATTCCTGAAAAAGCAATGACTGCAGTGGTAATCGCTGGTAAAGTTATATTACCTTTAGAAGGTCTAATTGATATGGATAAAGAAATTGCACGCTTAGAAAAAGAATTAGATAAATTACAAAAAGAACTTGATCGTGTTGATAAAAAATTATCTAATGAAAATTTTGTTAATAAAGCGCCTGAAAAAGTTATCAACGAAGAAAAAGAAAAACAACTACGTTATCAAGAAAAATATGATGGTGTAAAAAACAGAATTGAACAATTAAAAGCATAGGAGAATCGCCAATGAATTACCTAGAGAGTTTGTATTGGATACATGAGAGAACTAAATTTGGTATCAAACCTGGTGTAAAACGTATGGAGTGGATGCTAGATCGTTTGAATAACCCTCAATTAAATATTAGAGGCATACATGTTGGTGGTACAAACGGAAAAGGCTCAACTGTAGCTTACATTAGAGCAGCTTTAGTGGAAAATGGTTATGAGGTAGGAACTTTTACTTCTCCATTTATTGAAACTTTTAATGAAAGAATTAGTCTAAATGGACTTCCAATTACAAATGACGAGATTGTTGAATTAGTCGAAATAGTTAAACCAATTAGTGAAGCTTTAGAGCAGGAAACAGAACTAGGTGGTGCTACTGAGTTTGAAATCATTACAACAATGATGTTTGTATACTTTGGACAAATTCACCCTGTTGATTTTGTTGTAGTTGAAGCAGGGTTAGGTATAAAAAATGACTCTACTAATGTGTTTAACCCAATTCTCTCAGTACTTACAAGTATTGGATTAGATCATACTGATATTTTAGGTAACACTTATTTAGATATTGCAAAAGACAAGGGTGCCATTATTAAACCTAATATACCTGTGATTTATGCTGTTAAAAATGAGGAAGCATTAAAATATATTAGAGACTTAGCTGAAAGTAATGAGGCGAAACCAATTGAATTAGACCGTGAGATTGTGGTTGTTTCACAAGACGATGAATTCACTTATCGTTATAAGGACTATGAGTTAGAAACAATTATTTTAAACATGCTTGGTGAACATCAAAAAGAAAATGCAGCGCTTGCAATTACTGCATTGATTGAGCTATATGAACAAGAAATTATTACGTTAGATTTTAATAAAATGATTGATGCTATTGAGAGTGTTAGTTGGACTGGTCGTATTGAACAAGTAAAAGAGAATCCATTAATCATTATAGATGGAGCCCACAATAACGAAAGTATTGAAGCTTTAATTGATACGATTAAGAATTATTACGATAACGAAAAAATGGACGTTCTTTTCTCGGCAATAAAAGGTAAACCAGTGCATGGCATGCTTAATAAACTTGAAGAGATCTCAAATCACCTATATTTCACTGAATTCGATTTCCCTAAAGCATTGACTAAAGATGAGTTGTCAGAACAAGTAAATTTAGAGCATATTGAATTTATTGATGATTATGTTTCTTATATAAAAAATTATGATGGCAATGGGTTATTAATTACTGGTAGTTTATATTTTATAAGTGAAGTAAAAAGTAAAACTGAATTTTAAACTTGAAATAGTATATCCCCAAGTCATTTAGGATAACGTTGTACCTAAATGACTCGGGGATATTTGATTATCACTAAATTTTAGTTATTGATAATGAAATTAACATTTTTCTTAAATACTATTATTTATTTATAAAATAAATAACATAACTCATTTACTTTCAAGATGAAATAGTTATAATTAGTTTAGGTGATGCTAGTGTTATTAATATCTTATGTTTGTAGTGTTTTGTTTAGTTTTTTATACCATCTCACCAATACGAACAGTTTGAATTTGAATTATCTGGTTAGGCGTTCCAAGTGTGATCATTGCGGTCGTAAATTAGGTTGGTTCGAATTAATACCTATATTTAGCTTTTTTATTTTAAAAGGAAAATCTAATTGTTGTAATCAAAAGTTAAAACGTCATTATATTTTTGGGGAATGCTTAGCCTTCTTAATTATCCCTTTAATAATTAATTTTGATACTAATGTACACTTCTCTCTATTTATTACTACTTATTTATTCCTTCTTACAATGGCATTGTATGACCTTCAAACGTTAACAATTAATATAGTCATAATAATTCTATATACTATTGTATGTGCAAAAATCACGATGATTTATTTTTCAACCTTTATATTCTTCACTTTAATATTACATCTATACTATTTTCTTTTTCCAAGACAAATAGGATATGGTGATATATTACTATTAAGTATCTTATCTTGTTTTTTCCCATATCACTTTTATTTGATATTTCTTCTTTATACGCTATTAATCGCTATTATAGTTTCTTCAATTTTATTAATAATGAAACAGCAAACTTATATTCCTTTTGTACCATTCATGTTTATTGGTCTTATGATGACAAATTATTTATACCAGAACACGCTATTATACATTTAGAAAGGTTGATCTAGTTTGAGAATTAAAAGTATGGCAAAGTCTGAATTACCTAGAGAGCGTCTTATTCACAATGGAGCAAAAAGTTTATCAAATAGTGAGTTATTAGCAATTCTTATAAATACAGGAAGACAAGGATTTTCAAGTTTAGATATTGCTAATGAATTAATGATTAGCTTTAATGGTTTGAAAGAATTAAAACATTTATCAATTAATGATTTAACAACCATTAAAGGAATTGGACTATATAAAGCAGTCATCCTTAAAGCTGCTTTTGAATTAGGTGAAAGAATGTATGCTAGGGATTTTAATGAAAAAATTAAGATAACATCACCAAGTGATGTATCTAATATTATGATGTCAAAAATGAAAGATTTGACTCAAGAACATTTTGTAGTACTTTTATTAAACTCTAAAAACATTGTGATAAAAGAAGAAACGATTTATAAAGGGACATTAAATTCTTCAGTAATACATCCACGGGAAGTTTTCAAAGCAGCTATTAGAGCATCTAGTAATGCGATTATAGTTTTACATAATCATCCTTCTGGCGATGTCACACCTTCTAAAGAAGATATTGAAACAACAATTAGATTAAAAGAATGTGGTGAATTACTAGGAATTCAAGTCCTTGATCATATAATTATTGGTGATCAAAAATATGCTAGTTTAGTAGAAGAAGGTTACTTTGACTTGAGTAATTAATGATATCATTTGTTTAAAATATTAGTAATCCTGTATAATTATGGTTGAAAAATTTTATAGAGGTGCATTATGACATTATTTTTAATAATAGGAATTTTGATACCAGTAGTTTATGTTCTTAGACTGACAATCAAAGAACATACGATTGGACTTAAGGAAATGTTCACGACAATTGTTTTATCTATGATAGGGATTGTCTTATTTTCTGTAATAGGTGTACTGATAAGCGGTCAAAATATTAATATAGCATCATTAATTTTTGCCTCGTTAATTACAGGGGTAATATGGGGACTATTATTATCAGGTGTATATAAATTATTTAACTATCTGACACATACATTTAAAAAATAAAACTAGCCATTGCAATATCAATCCTACAAGAATTGAGACATGGCTAGTTTAATAATTTATTGAATATAGGCTGATAGTACTTGGAAATTTTCCATAATCCAAAGTATGCCTTGATATCCTAAATATAATCCTAATAATATTAAGGCTGCAGATATTATAAATCTAAGAATTGCAAACCCAACTCTAAATAACAATATCACAAGTAATGCAATTAAAATGATACTCACAATACTCATTATCAACACTCCTCATGAATATCCATAAACGATAATATAACCTTATTATAAAGCATCCAGTATTAATTTGGAATCATACTTTAGTACATACCATTATCATGCTAAAGACTGATGTTGATATAGTATTGTTCTATTATAATAAAGATTACTATTGGAGGGTATTTAATGCGGTTTTTTCTTAGTATTATAAAAAATATTATTGCAGTTATAGCTATTATTTGTATTATATATTTTGCATTAAAATACGCACCATTTCTAAGGAATCAAGATTGGAATCCGATAAATCATTCTATAAACAATGAGCAGTTGAATAACTCATCTAGCAATTTAGATTGTCCTCATAACATATCAACAAATGGTAAGCGTTATGTGCTTGAGGATAATGATATTTTACAAAATATCCCGGCAAGTCAAACAAGAAATGTATTTAAATACATAGACAAGAAAGAGTTTATGGCTGTATCAGGCTTAGGAAGAATGGGATATAATGACAATTACATTGCTGGACAACGTAATGACGAATTCATTATTTATAAATTTGGTAGTGATCAAATAAAAGTATATCGAACTGAAATAGAAATGGAACAAGATTTGAATGCACTTGGTCAATATATTGAATTAAAGCCTTTTGATGCATATTAATTAAGTTTTCATAATTGAACTAGTTTATTTTCTACGTTATGGTTATGTTATAAACTATATTTCAAAGGTTGGTGTGATACATGTCTGAACAATCTAAAGAAAAACAAGCAAATGAACAAGCTAAAGCACAAAATCTTTTCGCTAAATGGAGAAAAGATGAAAAACTTTATAGTGACGATGATAAAAAGGATAAAGATAAATAACTAAATTGAGTTCATACTGAGTTTATTAAGATTAGGTACCACTAACTATTTGACGCATTGCGTAATAGTCGTGCTATCTAATCTCTTTTTTAATTAAAGATGTTGATATAGAATGAACTTAGTGCTTTATTTCAAACAACGAGTAATATAAAATAATAAAGGATGATTTAAATTAGAATTTGTAGAGGTGTTATGAGTGCAAAAGTTTTTTAAAAATAACAAATTAATTGTTGTTTTTTGTGCGGTTATAATTTTTATTGCACTGATTGGTTTGTCATTAAGGTCACATACCCAATCACCTCCTGAACAATATGTGGGGGATTCTGTTTCTCTTGGGCAAAGAGTCGTGAGCTATCCTGTCAATTTTGTTACTGGAGCGATAAATAATCTTTTTAGCTCAAATAAAACAACTGACAACAAGAAAATAAAACAACTAGAGGCTAAAAATGAAAAGTTAGAAGCGGAAAATAAAGATTTAAAAAAAGAATTAGATATGACTGATATTTCTAAATATGATCCAATTTCTGGTGCTGTAATCGCTAGAAATGCTGACCAATGGATGAATACAATAATCATTGATAAAGGAAATAAAGACGGTGTTAAATCAAATATGGCTGTTATGACAGCTGAAGGTTTAGTTGGAAGAGTAACGAAAGTTAACCAATTTTCAGCACAAGTAGACTTATTATCTACTAACACTAGAACAGGTAAATTGTCTGTTAACATTCAACACGATTCTAAAAATGTATTTGGCTTAATCGACCAGTATGATAAAAAGAATCAAGAACTAGTCATTGGCAATATCAATAATAAAGATAAGGTTTCAAAAGGCGATAAGGTCATAACTAGTGGATTAGCCGATCAATTGCCAAGTGATTTATACATAGGTGAAGTGACCAAAGTTGAAAATGATGAGTATGGATTAGCAAGAGAAGTTAGAGTTAAAACAGGCGCTAATTTATCCGATATTAGCCACATATATATCGCCAAAAAAGATCCTGACAATGCTACCGATGAAAGCAGGGACAATTGATGAGAGTATTTTTGTACTTAATCGTTGGTGTAGTACTGTTTTACATTGACAGTATCATTGGACTTATAATCCCAATGCATCTTGGTCATTTCGAGTTTAATTTTATTCCTCACTTAATTTTGTTGTATATTTTGTTGATAACGATTTATCGTAGCTTTGGAATCGGATTAATATTCGCAATTCTGTTTGGAATCGTAACTGATATATATGTCGGCAGTGTCTATGGATTATATATGTTTGGTTACTTAGCACTTGTCGTTATATTTGATAAATTTCTCAAAGTTTTTTATCGAGACTATACAATGATTTGTATTTTGAGTATTATTAGTATTATTGTTTTCGAAATTTACGTAGCAATTATTTATGGTGTGATTGGATTTGCTAATATTGATATAATCAATTTCATCTTATTAAGAATGATTCCAACTATTTTATTAAATGTCATTTTACTTATTATACTTTTCCCAGTTTTTATAAAATTTATGAAAAAAACTCATATACAAGATTGACACCGGTATTTAGTAATGGTAAGATGCAATAGTTGAGTAGTTTTATAGCTACATACAACCGCTCAAATATAGGTTTAAGAACATTTTTAATGTCACCTATATATGGCGTGACTTATTAATATAGGAGGTGCAAAGTATGTTTGCTATTATCGAAACAGGCGGTAAACAAATTAAAGTAGAAGAAGGTCAAGAAATCTTCGTTGAAAAATTAGATGTTAATGAAGGTGACTCATTCACATTTGATAAAGTATTATTTGTAGGTGGCGATTCAGTTAAAGTTGGTGCCCCAACTGTTGAAGGCGCTACTGTTACTGCTACAGTTAACAAACAAGGTCGCGGTAAAAAAATCACTGTATTTACGTATAAACGTCGTAAAGACTCTAAACGTAAAAAAGGCCATCGTCAACCATATACTAAATTAACTATTGATAAAATCAACGCTTAATTTATGATTACAGTTGACATCACTATTAATGATAGTGGAAAAGTAACAGACGTTATTATGGATGGTCATGCTAATCATGGTGAATATGGACATGACATTGTTTGTGCAGGTGCCTCAGCGGTTTTGTTTGGAAGCGTTAATGCAATTCTAGGTTTAACTTCTGAGAAACCAGACATTGACTATGAGGATGATGGAGGTCATTTTCATATAAGAAGTGTAGATACAAACAATGAACAAGCGCAATTAATTCTTCAAGCAATGTTAGTTTCTTTACAAACGATTGAAGATGAATATAATGAAAATATCAGATTAAATTACAAGTGAGGTGTATCCCGATGTTAAAATTAAACTTACAGTTCTTCGCATCTAAAAAAGGGGTAAGTTCTACTAAAAACGGTCGTGACTCAGAATCAAAACGTTTAGGTGCTAAACGTGCTGATGGTCAATACGTTACAGGCGGCTCTATTTTATACCGTCAACGTGGTACTAAAATTTATCCTGGTGAAAATGTAGGTCGTGGTGGCGATGATACATTATTCGCTAAAATCGACGGCGTTGTTCGTTTCGAACGTAAAGGTCGCGACAAAAAACAAGTTTCTGTATATGCAGTAGCTGAATAATTTTGTCTAGTTAACACCAGAAGTGAATGCTTCTGGTGTTTTATTTTGTTTTAATACAAAAGTAGTAACTTTATAGTGTTAATTTTTCATGCTTTAATGGATAATGATATAATGTTGTCATTAAAGAACAAATCGTAAAAGAGGTGAGATATATGTTTGTCGATCAAGTTACAATATCTCTTAAAGCTGGTGATGGTGGTAATGGTATCACTGCCTATAGAAGAGAGAAATATGTTCCATTTGGAGGTCCAGCTGGTGGTGACGGTGGTAAGGGCGCATCAGTTGTTTTTGAAGTAGATGAGGGATTAAGAACATTATTAGATTTTAGATACCAACGTCATTTTAAAGCTAAAAAGGGCGAGAATGGGCAAAGTAGTAATATGCATGGTAGAGGTGCAGACGATTTAGTTTTAAAAGTACCTCCTGGTACAATAATCAAAAGTGTGGAAACGGATGAAGTATTAGCTGACCTTGTTGAGGATGGCCAACGTGCTGTCGTAGCTCGTGGTGGACGAGGTGGACGAGGTAATTCTCGTTTTGCTACACCTAGAAACCCAGCACCAGACTTTAGTGAAAATGGTGAGCCAGGTGAAGAATTAGATGTAACATTAGAGCTTAAATTATTAGCAGATGTTGGATTAGTTGGATTCCCTAGTGTTGGTAAATCAACATTATTGTCAATAGTTTCAAAAGCAAAACCAAAGATTGGTGCGTATCATTTTACTACAATTAAGCCAAATTTAGGTGTCGTTTCAACACCTGACAATAGAAGTTTTGTTATGGCCGATTTACCAGGTTTAATTGAAGGTGCTTCAGATGGTGTTGGATTAGGACATCAATTTTTAAGACATGTTGAACGTACAAAAGTGATTGTTCATATGATAGACATGAGTGGATCAGAAGGTAGAGATCCATTTGATGATTACCAAATTATAAATAAAGAATTAATAAATTATAAACAACGATTAGAGGATAGACCTCAAATTGTGGTCGCTAATAAAATGGATATGCCCGATGCACAAGATAATTTAACTTTATTTAAAGAACAAGTAGATGATAGCGTTACGATAATTCCTGTTTCTACAATTACAAGAGATAATATTGAACAGTTATTATACGCTATAGCAGATAAATTAGATGAAGTTAAAGATATTGACTTTAGCGTTGATAACGATGAAGAAATAGGTGTTAACCGTGTACTTTATAAACATACGCCTTCTCAAGATAAATTCACTATCACTAGAGACGACGATGGTGCGTATGTAGTAAGTGGTAATGCAATTGAGAGAATGTTCAAAATGACAGACTTTAATAGTGACCCAGCAGTAAGAAGGTTTGCTAGACAAATGCGTTCAATGGGTATTGATGATGCACTGAGAGAACGTGGCTGTAGTAATGGAGACATCGTTAGAATTTTAGGTGGAGAATTTGAATTTGTAGAATAGGAGTGCTAACAGTGGACAACAAAGATTATAAAAAGTTTTACTTGATACGTGAAGATGTCTTACCTGAATCAGTGGTAAAAACATTAAAAATTAAAGATGCTTTAAAAAATAATCCGGAATTGTCCATTTATGAAGCTGTTAAATTATTTGATCTTTCACGTAGTGCATTTTATAAATATAGAGAAACAATCTTCCCTGTAGATGAAAAAATGTTAGATCATCGTGAATTTACGCTTATTCTTTATGTTAATGATATTGTTGGGATGTTAGCGCAAGTACTTAATAAGGTTTCTAAATTACAATTATCTGTTCTTACTATACATCAAAGTGTACCAATGGAAGAGAAAGCTACGATAACATTATCACTTAGCGCAAAAGATACCACCATTTCAATTGATGAAATTATAAAGGCATTAAGAAATATTGAACATGTTTCTAAAGTTGAATTAATAAGTATGAGTATGTAAGGAAGGTAACGAATGTACGCTTATATTAGAGGTAAATTGACGCAATTATTTCCAACGCATGTAGTTGTTGAATCAACTAATGGGGTTGGATATGAAATTCAGACTCCAAATTCCTATCGATTTCAAAAATATTTAGAGAAAGAATTAGTAATTTATACATCTTTAATTGTTAGAGAAGATGCTCAGTTACTTTATGGATTTATTAATGAAGAAGAAAAAGATATGTTCTTAAGTTTAATCAAAGTTACAGGTATAGGTCCAAAGTCTGCATTAGCAATTTTAGCTACTAGTACACCAAATGAAGTTAAAATGGCAATTGAAAATGAGAATGATGCTTATTTGACTAAGTTTCCAGGTATTGGTAAGAAAACTGCACGTCAAATTGTGCTGGATCTAAAAGGCAAAGTTCAAATTACAAATGAAACAACTGAGACACTTTTAAGCATCAATGAAGAAAATTCAAATAACGAAAAACTAGTTAAAGAAGCATTACTCGCCCTAGAGGCTTTAGGTTACTCAAAACGAGAAATTTCTAAAGTTGAAAAAGTACTCAACAAATCAACATTTGATTCTGTTGATGAAGCAGTAAAACTAGGACTAAAAACACTTGTGTCTTAAATTAGAAAATTCGTATTATTTACAACTACTAATGTATCTGGGGGGAGAAATTATGGATGACAGAATGGTTGATCAATCTTTGCATAGTGAAGAAACTTCTTTCGAATTATCACTTAGACCAACAATGTTAAAACAATATATTGGGCAATCATCAATAAAGAACAACTTAGAAGTATTCATTAAAGCTGCTAAACTACGTGAAGAGCCATTGGATCATGTACTTCTATTCGGACCACCAGGATTAGGTAAAACAACACTATCCAATATTATCGCAAATGAAATGAACGTTAATATAAGAACTGTCTCAGGTCCTTCATTAGATAGACCAGGTGACTTAGCAGCAATACTATCTGGTTTGCAACCTGGGGATGTACTATTTATTGACGAAATTCATCGTTTAAGCAGCACCGTTGAAGAAGTTTTATATTCAGCGATGGAGGATTTCTTCATTGATATTATCATTGGAAAAGGTGATGAAGCTCGTAGTATTAGAATAGATTTGCCTCCATTTACACTAGTAGGTGCGACTACACGGGCTGGAAGCTTAACTGGTCCACTAAGAGATAGATTTGGCGTTCATCTGAGATTAGAATATTATAATGAAAATGATTTAAAGGAAATTATAATTCGAACAGCAGAAGTGTTAAACACAAAAATTGATGATGAAAGTGCAACTGAGTTAGCTAAACGTTCACGAGGAACGCCTCGAGTCGCAAATCGTTTATTGAAACGCGTTAGAGATTTTCAACAAGTCAATGAAGATGAACAGATTTATATTGAGACTACTAAACAAGCTTTACAATTGCTTCAAGTAGATGCAGAAGGTTTAGACTACATTGATCATAAAATGATGAGATGCATCATTAATCAATATGATGGTGGTCCGGTGGGTCTTGATACTATAGCTGTTTCAATCGGTGAGGAGCGTATAACAATTGAAGATGTCTATGAGCCTTTTTTAATTCAAAAAGGATTTATAGAGCGTACACCAAGAGGTAGAAAAGCTACTGCATTTGCATACGAACATTTCAAAAATTTTTAATAAATGAGGGATATAAAAAATGAATGTTGAGGAATTTGATTATGACTTGCCTGAATCATTAATTGCTCAGACCCCTTTAAAAGATAGAGACCAAAGTAGATTGTTAGTGTTAGGTAGACACAGTGGTAACATTGAACACAAACATTTTAAAGATGTCATTGATTACTTGGAAACTGGTGATACACTTGTCTTAAATGACACACGTGTTATGCCTGCACGATTATTTGGTTTAAAAGAAGAGACTGGTGCAAAAGTTGAAATGCTTATGCTTACTCGAATTGAGAATAATGATTGGGAAGTATTACTTAAACCAGCAAAGCGAATTAAAGTTGGGAATAAGTTGTCTTTCGGAGAGGGTAAGATTATAGCTGAATGTATACAGGAATTGGATCAAGGTGGACGTATCATGCGTTTGCATTATGAAGGAATTCTTGAGGAAAGATTAAATGAACTCGGTGAAATGCCTTTACCGCCATATATAAAAGAACGGTTAGATGATCCTGACCGCTATCAAACTGTCTACGCTAAAGAAAGTGGTTCTGCAGCAGCACCAACAGCAGGGTTGCATTTTACAGATGAACTTTTAGATGAAATTAGAGCAAAAGGTATAAATATTGCATTTATAACATTGCATGTTGGATTAGGAACATTTAGACCTGTAAGTGTTGAAGATATTAATGACCATGAAATGCATAGTGAATATTATCAAATGACCCAAGAAACAGCTGACTTATTAAATCAAACAAAAAAAGAAGGTCATAGAATCATTTCTGTAGGTACAACTTCAACAAGGACTCTAGAGACTATTCGTCGTGATTACAATGAATTTGTAGCTGTTAGTGGATGGACTGATATTTTTATATATCCAGGATTTACATATAAAGCTATAGATGGTTTAATTACTAATTTCCATTTACCTAAATCAACTTTAGTCATGCTTGTATCAGCATTTAGTAGTCGAGAAAACATTTTAAACGCATATAAAGAAGCTGTTAAACTAGAATATAGATTTTTCAGTTTTGGAGATGCGATGTTAATTATTTAATGAATGAGAGGTATTAAATATGCCAGCAGTAACTTATGAACATATAAAGACATGTAAACAATCAGGTGCACGTTTAGGTATCGTTCATACACCGCACGGTTCTTTTGAAACGCCTATGTTTATGCCGGTAGGAACAAAAGCAACTGTTAAAACAATGAGTCCTGAAGAATTAAGACAAATAGAAGCGAAAATAATATTAGGAAATACGTATCATTTGTGGTTACAACCTGGAAATGATATTATCAAACAAGCTGGGGGTCTGCATAAGTTTATGAATTGGGATGGCCCTATTCTTACTGATTCAGGTGGCTTCCAAGTATTTAGTTTAAGTAATCTCCGTAAGATAACTGAAGAGGGTGTTGAGTTTAGACATCATACAAATGGATCAAAGTTATTTTTAAGTCCAGAGAAATCAATGGAAATACAAAATGACTTAGGTTCAGATATAATGATGGCTTTCGATGAATGTCCACCTATGCCTTCTGAGTATAAGTATGTTAAGGATTCAATTGAACGCACTACGAGATGGGCTGAGCGTTGTTTAAACGCACATAAGCGCCCAGAGGACCAAGCACTCTTTGGTATTATTCAAGGTGGCGAATATAAAGATTTAAGAGAACAAAGCGCTAAGGAATTAGTTGCTTTAGATTTCCCTGGATATGCTATTGGTGGGTTGTCGGTAGGCGAACCTAAACCAGTTATGTATGAAATGGTTGAACATACAGTGCAATATATGCCAGATGATAAACCTCGTTATTTAATGGGCGTAGGTTCTCCTGATGCATTAATTGAATGTAGCATACGTGGCATGGATATGTTTGATTGTGTATTACCAACGCGTATTGCTAGAAATGGTACATGTATGACTTCAAACGGAAGATTAGTAATTAAGAATGCTAAATATGCAAACGATTTTAAACCACTAGATGAAAATTGTGATTGCTACACATGTAAGAATTATTCACGTGCTTATATCAGACATCTGATTAAAGCTGAAGAAACTTTCGGTATCCGTCTTACTACTATTCATAATTTACATTTTCTGCTAAAATTGATGGAAGATATTAGACAAGCTATTCGAGAAGATCGTCTTTTAGATTTTAAAGATGAATTCTTTGAACAATATGGGCTTAATGTAGAAAACCCTAAAAATTTCTAATAAGGAGACAACATAATGAACGTTTCAGCACTTATTTTACCTATAATTTTAATTATAGTATTTTATTTCTTTTTAATTCGACCTCAACAAAAACGTGCTAAAGAACATCGTGAAATGATTAGCCGAATCGAATCTGGTCAACGTATTACTACAATTGGTGGTTTGAAAGGAACTGTTAAAGCTGTTGATGAAACTACAGTTGTTATCACAGTTAATGGTCATGGAACAGAAATGACTTTTGAAAAACCAGCAATTAAACAAGTAGACCCTTCTTAAAGTTAAGGGGAAATGAAATTTATTTATTTAAAACTGTCGACAAAGTTCATACTATGTTGACAGTTTTTTTATTATAAGTATATGCGTAATAATCTTAATTTCACTAAAAGATGTAGTATGTTAATATAGATAGGTCATGTAATAACTATGTAATTTTTAATTAACTTGCACATGGTTTATTAAAAGATTATTCTTAGTACATAAGTAAACAATGAGGTGTTCATGTGAAGAAATTTAGTAGGATAATTGCATTCATACTAATTGTAGCCGTTTTGTTCGTTGGAATGGGACTTACATATAAGAATGTAGTTAAAAACGTAAATCTTGGATTAGATTTACAAGGTGGATTTGAAGTTCTTTATCAAGTTAAACCATTAGATGGTGATAAAAAAATTGATGAGAAAGCCTTACAATCAACTGCTAGAACTTTGGAAAATCGTGTCAATGTTCTCGGTGTTTCTGAACCTCATATTCAAGTTGAGGATCCAGACAGAATTAGAGTTCAATTAGCAGGTGTTAAAGATCCAGATGAAGCTCGTAAAATATTATCTTCCCAAGCTAATTTAACTATTCGTGATGCCAATGATAAAGTTAAATTAACTGGTAAAGATATTGTACAAGGTTCAGCTAAACAAGAATTTAAGCAAGGTACTAATGAACCAGCTGTTACATTTAAATTAAAAGATCGTGCTAAATTTAAAAAAGTAACAGAAGAAATTTCGAAAAAACAAGAAAATATGATGGTAGTATGGCTTGATTATAAAAAAGGTGATAGCTACCATAAAGAGTTAGAAAAAACTGAAGATAAACGTAAATACGTTTCAGCTGCTTCAGTAGATCAACCTATTAATTCAGATAGTGTTGAAATTTCAGGTGGATTCCATGGTCAACAAGGTGTGGAAAGAGCTAAACAAATTGCAGAATTACTAAATGCTGGTTCACTACCTGTTGATTTAAAAGAAATTTATTCTAATTCAGTAGGTGCACAGTTTGGTCAAGATGCACTTGATAAAACAATATTTGCATCAGCGATAGGCGTAGCAATTATATATCTATTTATGGTCGGTTTCTATAGACTACCTGGTTTAGTTGCTATCATCGCATTGACTGTTTATATTTATCTTACATTAGTAGCATTTAATTTCATTTCTGGTGTTCTTACATTACCAGGATTAGCAGCTCTCGTACTCGGTGTAGGTATGGCTGTAGATGCGAACATAATTATGTATGAACGGATAAAAGATGAATTGCGAATTGGTAGGACGTTAAAACAAGCCTACTCTAAAGCAAACAAGAGTTCACTCTTAACGATATTTGACTCGAACTTAACTACAGTTATTGCTGCGGGTGTATTATTCTTCTTCGGTGAAAGTTCAGTAAAAGGTTTTGCGACAATGTTACTTTTAGGTATTCTTATGATATTTGTAACAGCTGTATTTTTATCAAGAGGTTTATTATCATTACTTGTATCATCTAATTACTTTAAGAAGAAATTCTGGCTATTTGGAGTTAGTAAGAAAAATAGACATGATATTAATGAAGGTGTAGATGTTCATGATCTTAAAACTTCATATGAAAAGTGGAATTTTGTTAAATTAGCCAAACCATTAATCGGATTCAGTATTCTGATTTTGATTGTTGGTATTGTGATTTTAAGTATATTCAAATTAAACTTAGGTATTGATTTCTCTGCAGGTACGCGTGTTGATATTGACTCTGATACAAAATTGTCTCAACCTAAAGTTGAACGTACGATGAAAGACATGGGATTAACTCCAGATCAAGTTCAAATAAATGGTAGTGACAATAAACAAGCAACTGTGCAATTTAAGAAAGATTTATCTAAAAATGAAGTTGTAGAACTTAACAAAAAAGTGAACAATGAATACAGTCATAAACCAACTGTAAATACAGTATCACCAATGATTGGACAAGAATTAGCTAAAAACGCTATGAAGGCTCTTATCTATGCGGCAATAGGTATTATTATCTATGTTTCACTAAGATTCGAATGGAGAATGGGTCTATCATCAGTATTAGCATTACTGCATGATGTCTTTATGATTGTTGCATTATTCAGCTTACTTCGTTTGGAAGTTGATATTACATTTATTGCAGCAGTACTAACTATCGTAGGTTATTCAATTAATGATACGATTGTAACATTTGACCGTGTAAGAGAAAATCTGCATAAAATTAAAGTCATTACCAAACCAGAGCAAATCGATGACATCGTTAATCGCTCTATTCGTCAAACAATGACTCGTTCCGTTAATACTGTTTTAACAGTAATTGTTGTCGTAGTTGCGATTTTAATATTTGGGGCATCAAGCTTATTCAATTTCTCATTAGCATTATTAATTGGATTAGTATCTGGTGTATTCTCTTCAGTATTTATCGCTGTACCTTTATGGGGTATAATGAAGAAACGACAACTTAAAAAAGCAGATAACGGTAAATTAACGGTATACAAAGAGAAAAAATCAAATGATGAAAAGATTTTAGTATAAATTATTAGGGAGTAGGACATTGTATTCAATGTTCTACTCTTTTTCTAGTATCACTAATAGTTTTATCAACTTAGCGTTGTTTACTTTTTATTTAGTTGAATTTTCGGTATAATGGCTTTTGGAAAAAGGGAGGATAATTACATGATTAAATCTAAATATAACTGGCTCTATGAACCTCCAACAGAATACATAAATGAAACTTTAATAAAAAAATATCAATTAACACCGATTATAAAAAAACTGCTTGAAAGTAAATCGATAACTGATGATGAGTCAATAAAAGCCTTATTAGATGAAACTATCATTAATCACGATCCATGGCTATTAAGTGATATGGAAAAAGCGGTGACTCGAATCAATGAAGCAATTGATAAAAATGAGCGTATATTGGTATATGGTGATTATGATGCCGATGGTGTCACTTCTACAACTATATTAGTTAATACATTGCAGACATTAGGTGCTGAAGTGGGTTGGTATATTCCTAATCGATTTTCAGAAGGTTATGGTCCTAATGAACTTGCATTTAGAAATGCCTATGATGAAGGCGTGTCTCTCATCATAACTGTCGATAATGGCATACAAGGTCATAAAGAGATTGAAATGATACAAAAGCTAGGAGTTGATGTCATAGTAACTGATCATCATGAAATTGGACGTACTTTGCCTGAAGCGTATGCCATCGTGCATCCAATGCATCCAGAGTATGAATACCCATTTCACTTTTTATGCGGTGCTGGTGTAGCTTACAAATTATCTCAAGTTTTATTAGACAATCCTCCTAATTATTTTGTAAGTTTAGCTGCGATTGGTACTATAGCAGATTTAGTGTCAATGACAGATGAAAACCGCTCTATAGTAAAACAAGGTTTATCATTTTTAAATCAAAGCTGTCCTATTCAAATTAAAGCATTACTTAACCAAGCTGGTTATAATAACACGATTAACGAAGAAACTGTAGGTTTTATTATAGGGCCTCGACTTAATGCTGTTGGTAGATTAGAGGATGCATCGTTAGCTGCGGAGTTATTAATGACCGAGGATGAAGAAGAAGCTGAATTTCTAGCTGAACAAGTAGAAGATTTTAATGTTGAACGTAAAGAAATAGTAGCTCAGATAACTGATGAGGCACTAGCCATTGCTGAAGAAAAAGTGAATAATGGCAATCAATTTTTACTATTAGCTAAAGAAAATTGGCATGAAGGTGTCTTAGGTATTGTAGCATCTAAAATTGTTGAGACATATGCATTACCTACCTTAATTCTGAATATTGATTTAGAACAAAATCATGCTAAAGGATCAGCTCGTAGTATAGAACAAGTTTCAATGTTTGAAATTTTGAGTGCACATCAAGATTTAATTTCTAAGTTTGGTGGTCATCATATGGCAGCGGGTATGACTATGGAAATAGATTATATTGAAGCTTTAGAGCAAGGATTGAATGACTGGATGTTTAAATTATCAGAACATACGTCACTAGCGCCGGCAAAACATGTATCAGTTAAATTAGAAGAGAATGATATTTCTATAAATAACATTCGTGATATTCAAAGACTAAGTCCATTTGGCACAGACTTTGAAAAACCATTATTGGAAATAGATGATAATGAAGTCGTTGATGTTAGAGCAATAGGAAAAGATAAAAACCATTTGAAATTAGTAACCGGTCAGTTACAATTACAAAGCCTATTTTGGAAAAATGGTCAGTTAGCAACTCAAATTGAACCTGGTCAACCAATCAATCTACTAGGAAATTTACAAATCAATGAATGGAACGGAAATCAATCACCACAGTTTATTATTCAAGATATAGCAACGAATAAAGAACAAATATTAGATTACCGAAGTAAACGTAAACAATTAAATATAGACCCAAACGATACTAGAGTTGCTTTTTTAATACACCCTAAAAAAGAAAAATTGAATCATAATTACTATTATTATGGTGATAAAATCGATCAAGAACATGAAGTAGTAATTTTAAGAGACTTGCCAAATGATTTAGACAGTCTTAAAGATAGTCTCAAAAACTTAAATTATTCACAACTCTATTTAGTTTTGCAACATCAGCAGAGTATATATTTTGATGGTATGCCCTCGTCAAATCAATTTAAAAGCTGTTTCAAAGCGCTAATGACCAAAAAAGAAACCAATCTTGAACAAGAGGGTATGTTACTATGTCAACATTTGAATGTTAAACCTAATATTTTAAAATTTATGCTTAAAGTATTTTATGAGTTAGGTTTTGTAACAGAAGAAAATGGTATAATTAAAATTGTAGATAATGCTGACAAACAAAATATTGAAACAAGTCGTGTTTATCAATTAAGACAATCCAGAATGGAAGTTGAGAAACTTTTACTTTATGATGATTTTACGCAATTAAAAACTTGGATCAAATCACAGAAGGGTTAGTAAATAGGAGGAAATAGATATATGGATTTAAAGCAATATGTTTCGGAAGTGCAAGATTGGCCTAAACCGGGAGTCAGTTTTAAAGATATAACAACAATTATGGATAACGGGGAAGCTTATGGTTATGCTACCGATCAAATTGTAAAATATGCTAAGGAGAGAGACGTTGATATAGTTGTAGGTCCTGAGGCAAGAGGATTTATAATTGGGTGCCCTGTAGCTTATTCAATGGGTATTGGTTTTTCGCCCGT
Source organism: Staphylococcus sp. HMSC069D12 (assembly GCF_001810405.1). Lineage (NCBI taxonomy): Bacteria > Bacillati > Bacillota > Bacilli > Caryophanales > Staphylococcaceae > Staphylococcus > Staphylococcus sp. HMSC069D12. Next base: position 8,951 of record NZ_KV801132.1, on the reverse strand, counting down.
GAGAAAAGAGGGTAAATTACCTCGTGAAGTTATCCGATATGAATATGACTTAGAATATGGTACAAATGTTCTTACAATGCACAATGATGCAATTAAACCAGGTCAACGTGTTCTTATAACTGATGACTTATTAGCTACTGGAGGTACTATAGAGGCGGCAATTAAACTAGTTGAAAAACTAGGAGGAATCGTCGTAGGTATTGCATTTATAATTGAACTTAAATATTTAAACGGTATTGAAAAAATTAAAGATTATGATGTGATGAGTTTAATTTCATATGATGAATAGATGACTAGAATTAAAAGACATAGTATATGCTTTTAATGTCTAACAATTTTTGGGAATGAGATAATGAATTCGTAATGGGATTCTATCTCATTCCCATTTTTTCGTTAAATTGTTTACTTGATTTGATTTCAGCGTAACACCATTTATTTATTTAAAAACTTGTAGTATCATAGAACTATTATTTATAAAAATGTTAAGGCTTTTGTAGTTCTTTTAACATTTGATAAAATTAAAGTAATACTCGCATTTCTATATCTAAATAGATGATATACTCGGATTAATGAAGGACAATGTATCTTTTCTTAATTTTCAAAAATTCGAATATGAGTTGAGTATTTGAAATACAAATGAGTTGGGGTGTCATATATTGAATAACGAGTATCCATATAGCGCTGATGAGGTGCTAAATAAAGCTAAATCATATTTATCAACTGATGATTATCAATATGTCCTAAAAAGTTACCATATAGCTTATGAAGCCCATCAAGGACAGTTCCGCAAAAATGGTCTTCCGTATATCATGCATCCAATTCAAGTAGCGGGCATATTAACAGAAATGCGTTTAGATGGTCCAACGATAGTGGCAGGCTTTCTGCATGATGTCATTGAAGATACGCCATACACATTTGACGATGTTAAAGATATGTTTAATGAAGAAATAGCGCGAATTGTTGATGGTGTTACTAAACTTAAAAAGGTAAAATACCGCTCTAAAGAAGAACAACAAGCAGAAAATCATCGTAAATTATTTATTGCAATTGCAAAAGATGTTCGAGTTATACTTGTCAAATTAGCCGATAGATTACATAACATGAGAACATTAAAAGCTATGGCTAGAGAAAAACAAGTGCGTATCTCTAAAGAGACACTAGAAATTTATGCACCATTGGCACATAGATTAGGTATTAATACGATTAAATGGGAATTAGAAGATACTGCACTTAGATATATAGACAGTGTTCAGTATTTCCGTATTGTCAATTTAATGAAGAAAAAGCGTAGTGAACGGGAAGCTTATATCGCTAATGCAATAGATAAAATTCAAACAGAAATGATTAAAATGGACATCACTGGAGAAATTAGCGGTAGACCTAAACATATTTATAGCATATACCGAAAAATGATGAAGCAGAAAAAGCAGTTTGATCAAATATTCGATTTATTAGCTATTCGTGTAATTGTAAATTCTATTAATGATTGTTATGCAATTTTAGGGTTAGTCCATACATTATGGAAACCAATGCCTGGAAGATTTAAAGATTATATTGCCATGCCTAAACAGAATATGTATCAATCTCTACATACAACTGTCGTTGGTCCTAATGGTGACCCTTTAGAAATACAAATTAGAACATATGAAATGCATGAAATAGCTGAACATGGTGTTGCAGCTCATTGGGCATATAAAGAAGGAAAAACAGTTAATGAAAAGAATCAAGATTTTCAAAATAAATTAAATTGGTTAAAAGAATTAGCTGAAGCTGATCATACATCATCTGACGCACAAGAATTTATGGAATCACTGAAATATGATTTACAAAGTGATAAAGTGTACGCTTTCACACCTGCAAGTGATGTTATTGAATTGCCTTATGGTGCGGTTCCAATAGATTTCGCTTATGCTATTCATAGCGAAGTCGGAAATAAGATGATTGGTGCAAAAGTTAATGGTAAAATTGTTCCTATTGATTATGTTCTTCAAACCGGAGATATTATTGAAATTCGTACAAGTAAGCACTCTTATGGACCTAGTAGAGATTGGCTAAAGATAGTTAAATCATCAAGTGCTAAAAGTAAAATTAAGGGTTTCTTTAAAAAACAAGACCGTTCATCTAACATTGAAAAAGGTAAGTTTATGGTCGAAGCAGAAATTAAAGAACAGGGCTTTAGAGTAGATGATATTTTAACTGATAAAAATATAGAAGTTGTTAATGAGAAATACAATTTTGCTAATGATGATGATCTATTTGCAGCAGTTGGATTTGGTGGTGTAACAGCTTTACAGGTTGTTAATAAATTGACCGAAAGACAACGTATACAAGATAAACAAAAAGCGCTAAACGAGGCGCAGGAAGTTATTAAATCACTTCCAATTAAAGATGATATCATCACTGATAGTGGTGTCTATGTCGAAGGTATAGAGAATGTATTGATAAAGCTTTCAAAATGTTGTAATCCAATCCCTGGAGATGATATTGTAGGATATATCACTAAAGGACATGGTATAAAAGTGCACCGTACAGATTGTCCAAATGTTAAAAATGAAACAGAACGATTAATAGCAGTTGAGTGGGTTAAATCTAAAGATTCTACTCAACGATACCAAGTAGATTTAGAAGTTAGTGCATATGATCGTAATGGTTTATTAAATGAAGTAATACAAGCCGTTAACTCTACAGTCGGAAGTATTATTAAAATCAATGGACGGTCTGATACTGATAAGAATGCAATTATCACTATTAGTGTTATGGTGCGTAATGTTAATGATGTATTCCGTGTAGTTGAAAAACTAAAACAATTAAGTGATGTATATACAGTGTCAAGAGTTTGGAATTAATGAGGTGCTATTAATATGAAAGTAGTTGTACAAAGAGTAAAAAGAGCAGCAGTTACAAATAACAGCATTCACAATGAAATCGACAAGGGTTTCTGTCTTTTAGTCGGAATAGGTAAGGATACAACAGAAGCAGATATAGATGCAGTTGCTAAAAAGATTATTAACGCTCGTTTGTTTGAAGATGAAAATGGCAAACTTAATTTAAATATCCAACAAGTTGAAGGTCAAATTTTATCTATCTCTCAATTTACTTTATATGCTGATGTACGTAAAGGGAATAGACCAGGATTTTCAAATTCAAAAAATCCTGAAGAAGCCAATGTGTTATACGAAAAATTTAACACTGCTTTAAAAGCTTATGACGTTGAAGTGAAAACAGGTGAATTTGGTACTGATATGGAAGTTGAAATTATCAATGATGGTCCAGTTACTATTATTTATGAAAGTCAGGATGGCAAAATAATATGAACAAAATAGATGCATGGTTATCTAAACATGACCTTAAAAATCTGACAACATTGATTGTTGTAGGTGCTTTTATATTATTTTTAATATTATTATTTATGCTAATGAATCATAGTGATCAAGGGAGTAATAGAATTATAGTTTCAGAGAATGCTGAATTACGAACTGGTCCAAATGCTGCTTATCCTGTGATTTACCAAATCGAAAAAGGTGATACGTTTACTAGATTGAAGAAATCAGGTAAATGGATAGAAGTTGAAAGCAGAGATGGTTCTGAAAAAGGTTGGATAGCTGGATGGCACACAAGCTTAAATATTGAAGCGGATGCGAATAAAAAAGTAAACCCATTAAAAAATAAGGTCATTGTCTTAGATCCTGGCCATGGAGGCAATGACCAGGGTGCATCCAGTAATACTTCAAAAAAGAGTTTGGAGAAGAACTATACTTTAAAAACAGCTAAAGAATTGAGACGTGCTCTTGAAAAAGCGGGGGCAACAGTTAAATTAACACGTTCTGATGATACATATGTTAGCTTAGATGATAGAAAACTTAATGGTGACGCATACATTAGTATACATAATGATTCTCTTGATAGTCCTAATGCTAATGGTGCAACTGTTTATTGGTATAAAAATAATCAAGAAGCTTTAGCTGAAACGTTAAATACAAACATACAAAAGAAAGCCATGTTGTCTAATAGAGGAACTCGACAAGAGAACTTCCAAGTACTAAGACAGACCAATAAGCCAGCCGTGTTATTAGAATTAGGATATATAAGTAATCCAACAGATGAGGTAATGATACGAGATCAAATTCATCGACAAGTTGTAGAAGAAGCTGTAGTGGATGGTTTAAAACAATATTTTGCCTCTTAAAGCTTGCAAACTATGCATAAACTCGTTATTATAATTAGTGAACTTTATATATAATACCGTTATGATTCTTGAAAGTGTAAATGAAAGAGGTAGCAATAATTGATATTGTGAAGAGATATAATCCATGGCTGTAAGATTATACTGAGTAATTTATTACTTTGAACACAAGAACAGGTGCTTTAATAGATTAAGCCGTTTTACGTACGTTACACGTTTTGAGTGGTAATTAAGTTTTACTAACGAATTTAATTACAATTAGGGTGGCAACACGGCGATTCGTCCCTTGTATAGCAGAAATGCTATATAAGGGACTTTTTTTATTAAAGGGAGTTTGTAAAAATAAAAAGAAGGAGTGATTGTGTGATTAGAATTCCTAGAGGTACACAAGATATCTTACCTGAAGATTCTAGTAAATGGCGTTACATTGAAAATCAACTTGATAAATTAATGAAATTATATAATTATAAAGAAATTCGCACGCCTATATTTGAAAGTACAGATTTATTTGCACGTGGCGTGGGTGACTCTACAGATGTCGTACAAAAAGAAATGTACACTTTTAAAGATAAAGGTGACAGAAGCATAACTTTAAGACCAGAAGGAACAGCAGCTGTTGTACGTTCATACATTGAGAATAAAATGCAAGGTATTCCAAATCAGCCTGTTAAATTATATTATAATGGGCCAATGTTCAGATATGAACGTAAACAAAAAGGGCGATACCGTCAATTCACTCAATTCGGCGTTGAAGCGATTGGCGCTGAAAATCCGAGCATGGATGCTGAAGTTCTAGCTATGGTGATGCATATCTATGAATCATTCGGCCTTAAACATTTAAAATTAGTTATCAATAGTATTGGTGATGCTGATTCACGTAAAGAATATAATGAGGCACTAATACGTCATTTTGAGCCAGTGATAGATACATTTTGTGATGATTGTAAATCAAGATTACACACAAATCCAATGAGAATACTAGATTGCAAAATTGATAGAGATAAAGAAGCGGTTAAAAATGCACCAAGAATTACTGATTACTTAAATGACGATTCAAAAGCTTACTTTAATGAAGTGAAGACTCACTTAGATGATTTAGGTATTTCATATGTTGAAGATCCTAACCTTGTACGTGGTCTTGATTATTACACACACACTGCTTTTGAATTAATGATGGATAATCCTAATTATGATGGTGCAATAACTACCTTATGTGGTGGTGGTCGATATAATGGACTGCTTGAATTATTAGATGGACCAAATCAAACGGGTATTGGTTTCGCTTTAAGTATTGAAAGATTGTTATTGGCGCTTGAAGAAGAAGGAATTGATTTGGACGTCGAGGATACGTTTGATCTTTTCATCGTTACTATGGGTGAAGAAGCTGAACGATATAGCGTTAAGCTTTTAAATCAACTCAGAAAATCGGGTATAAAAGCCGACAAAGATTATTTACAACGTAAAGTTAAAGGTCAAATGAAACAAGCTGATCGGTTGAATGCTCAATATACAGTTGTTATCGGTGATCAAGAACTTGAAAATGAAGTGATTGATGTCAAAGACATGTCAACAGGTGAAACAGAAACTATTAACTTAAATAACTTAGTAAATTATTTTCAAGAAAAAAATAATTAATAAAAAGGAGAATATAAATGAGTAAAAGAACAACGTATTGTGGTTTAGTTACAGAAGAACTTTTAAACCAAAAAGTTACTTTAAAAGGTTGGGTTCATAATCGTCGTGACTTAGGTGGTTTAATCTTTGTCGATTTACGTGACAGAGAAGGTATCGTGCAAATCGTCTTTAACCCTGATTTTTCTGAAGAAGCTTTAAATGTAGCTGAAACAGTAAGATCAGAATATGTAGTTGAAGTTGAGGGAACAGTAACCAAGAGAGATCCAGATACTGTGAATCCTAAAATTAAAACTGGTCAAGTAGAAGTACAAGTTTCTAATATAACAATTATCAATAAATCAGAAACACCACCATTTTCTATTAATGAAGAAAATCAAAATGTTGATGAAAACATCCGTTTAAAATACCGTTATTTAGATTTAAGACGCCCAGAGTTGGCACAAACTTTCAAAATGAGACATCAAACAACACGCTCTATTCGTGAATATTTAGATAACAATGGTTTCTTCGATATTGAAACTCCTGTTTTAACTAAATCTACGCCAGAAGGTGCCAGAGATTATTTAGTACCTTCTCGAGTTCATGAAGGAGAATTTTATGCATTACCACAATCACCTCAATTATTTAAACAATTATTAATGATTAGTGGTTTTGACAAATATTATCAAATTGTTAAATGTTTCCGTGATGAAGATTTACGTGCAGATCGTCAACCTGAATTCACTCAAGTCGATATTGAAATGAGTTTCGTTGATCAAGAAGATGTGATTGAAATGGGTGAAGAAATGTTACGAAAAGTTGTTAAAGATGTTAAAGGCATTGACGTATCAGGTCCTTTCCCTAGAATGACTTATGAAGAAGCGATGAGACGCTATGGTTCAGATAAACCTGATACTCGTTTTGATATGGAACTTAAAGATGTATCACAGTTAGGTCGTGAAATGGACTTTAAAGTATTTAAAGATACTGTAGAAAATAATGGCGAAGTAAAAGCCATTGTAGCTAAAGGTGCAGCCGACAATTATACTCGTAAAGACATGGACGCATTAACAGAATTCGTAAATATTTATGGTGCTAAAGGTCTAGCATGGGTAAAAGTTGTTGATGATGGATTGAGTGGTCCAATCGCTCGTTTCTTTGAAGATTCAAATGTTGCGACTTTAAAAGAACTTACACAGGCTGAATCAGGAGACTTAGTAATGTTTGTCGCTGACAAACCAAATGTAGTAGCTCAAAGTTTAGGTGCTTTACGTATTAAAATTGCCAAAGAATTAGGTTTAATCGATGAAAATAAACTTAATTTCTTATGGGTAACAGATTGGCCGTTATTAGAATATGATGAAGATGCTAAACGTTATGTAGCTGCACACCATCCATTTACTTCACCTAAACAAGAGGATATTAGTAAATTAGATTCAGAACCTCAAAATGCACAAGCGAATGCTTATGACATCGTTTTAAATGGTTATGAATTAGGTGGGGGATCAATCAGAATTGCAGACGGTGAATTACAAGAAAAAATGTTTGAAGTATTAGGATTCACTAAAGAACAAGCTAGAGAACAATTTGGATTCTTATTAGATGCATTTAAATATGGTACACCACCACATGGCGGTATTGCACTAGGCTTAGACCGTTTAGTAATGCTATTAACTAATCGTACAAACTTACGTGATACAATTGCATTCCCTAAAACAGCTTCTGCGACTTGCTTGCTTACAGATGCACCAGGTGAAGTCTCAGACAAACAATTAGAAGAGCTTTCTTTACGTATTCGTCATTAGATTTAACATATAAAATGATATAAATACATTAGTCATCAAAATCACAATTGATTTTGGTGACTTTTATTTAGCGTTTTTTCGTTTTGTTGTAGAACTATATTCATCCAATAAAAACTATAATAATATTATGTAAACTAAATATAATTAAAATTTTTCTTCACAAAATATATATTCCATCTAGTTCATAAGGATTTCTTTATTTAAACCTCTGTGGTAATATATAAACATAAGGTAGTCATCTGTATTGTTCGTATGTTTGCTTTTTATTTGGGCCTAACACTTTTTGATCAGGGAGCCCAATAGGTTTTCTTGCAGCGCACACGCCTCAATTGGAGGACTTGCAAAACAAGAAACAGGGCACCCACCTGTATATAGCAGGCCGAATGATCAAGCTTTTTATAACTACGGCAATCACGGACTCTACCGGTACGCAAGGCTTTATGTCTTGCGTATTTTTATTTGTCTTTTTCTGTTAACATATAGTTATCGTATTGTTTTTTATAAAGGAGTTTAAAATGAAACATCAATTTTCAAGAAACGAATTAGCATATGGACAAGAGGGTTTAGATCTATTAAAAGAAAAAACAGTTGCAGTTCTTGGGGTAGGTGGTGTTGGTTCATTTGCTGCCGAAGCATTGGCTAGAACCAATATTGGTCATATTATTTTAATCGATAAAGATGACGTAGATATTACAAATGTCAATCGTCAAATACATGCACTCACTACAACTATCGGACAAAGTAAGGTCACTTTGATGGAAGAACGTATTAAACTTATTAACCCTGATTGTAAAGTAACACCACTTCACATGTTTTATACTGAGGAGACATATGAGGATTTATTTAATAATTATGATATTGATTACTTTATCGATGCAAGTGATACTATAATATATAAAGTTCATCTGATGAAAGAGTGTTTAGAACGAGGAATTAAGATGATTTCAAGCATGGGGGCAGCTAATAAAACTGATCCTACACGATTTAAAATAGCAGATATTTCTAAAACTTATATGGACCCTATGGCTAAAATTATCCGTAATAAACTAAAGCGTCAAGGTATAAAAAAGGGTGTGCCTGTCGTGTTTTCTGATGAAAGTCCTATTGTAATTCGTGAAGATGTAAAAGCAACCGTTGGAGATGCAAACGCCATTAATCGTAAAGGGCAAATGCCTCCATCATCAAATGCATTTGTACCAAGTACAGTAGGATTAATCTGTGCGAGTTACGTAGTAAACGACATTTTAAAAAATATACCTGTACGCCGTATTAAGGATAAAGGTAATATTTAAATAATAGACTATGAATCAAATTTAAAAGGCTCTACGTCAAATCGGACTGATGAGTCC
>NZ_KV801131.1:0-2217 GCF_001810405.1 Staphylococcus sp. HMSC069D12 | reverse complement strand
AGAAACAGAAGAAGCGCCAAAAGCTGAAGAAACAAGCAAAGCAGCAACAGAAAAAGCACCAAAAGCTGAAGAAACAAACAAAGTAGAAACAGAAGAAGCGCCAGCAGCTGAAGAAACAAACAAAGCAGCAACAGAAGAAACACCAGCAGTTGAAGACACAAATGCTAAGAGCAATTCAAATGCTCAACCATCAGAAACTGAGAGAACTCAAGTTGTAGATACAGTTGCTAAAGATTTATATAAAAAATCTGAAGTTACAGAAGCAGAAAAAGCTGAAATTGAAAAAGTATTACCAAAAGATATTTCAAACTTATCTAATGAAGAAATTAAAAAAATAGCTTTAAGTGAAGTACTTAAAGAAACAGCTAACAAAGAAAACGCACAACCAAGAGCAACATTCCGTTCAGTAAGCAGCAATGCTAGAACAACAAATGTTAACTATTCAGCAACAGCATTAAGAGCAGCTGCACAAGACACAGTTACTAAAAAAGGAACTGGTAACTTTACTGCGCATGGAGATATAATCCATAAAACTTATAAAGAAGAATTCCCTAATGAAGGCACGCTAACTGCATTCAATACAAACTTCAATCCTAATACAGGAACTAAAGGCGCATTAGAATATAATGATAAAATAGATTTTAATAAAGACTTTACAATTACTGTTCCAGTAGCAAACAACAACCAAGGTAATACAACAGGAGCAGATGGCTGGGGCTTCATGTTTACTCAAGGGAATGGCCAAGACTTCTTAAACCAAGGTGGTATTTTAAGAGACAAAGGTATGGCAAATGCATCTGGTTTTAAAATTGATACGGCATATAATAATGTTAATGGTAAAGTCGATAAACTCGATGCAGATAAAACAAACAATCTAAGTCAAATTGGCGCAGCAAAAGTTGGTTACGGTACATTTGTTAAAAATGGTGCAGATGGTGTGACTAACCAAGTTGGTCAAAATGCCCTAAATACAAAAGATAAACCTGTAAATAAAATAATTTATGCAGATAATACAACTAATCATCTTGATGGTCAATTCCATGGCCAAAGATTAAATGATGTAGTATTAAATTATGATGCAGCAACAAGTACAATAACTGCTACATATGCAGGAAAAACATGGAAAGCTACTACAGATGATTTAGGAATTGATAAATCACAAAAATATAATTTCTTAATTACTTCAAGTCATATGCAAAATAGATATTCTGATGGAATTATGAGAACAAATCTTGAAGGTGTAACAATTACAACGCCTCAAGCTGATTTAATTGATGATGTGGAAGTAACGAAACAACCAATTCCTCATAAAACTATTCGTGAGTTTGATCCAACTCTAGAACCAGGCTCACCTGATGTTATTGTACAAAAAGGTGAAGATGGAGAGAAAACAACAACTACACCAACTAAAGTTGACCCTGATACAGGAGATGTAGTTGAACGTGGTGAACCAACAACAGAAGTTACAAAAAATCCAGTTGACGAGATTGTACACTTTGCACCTGAAGAAGTACCACAAGGTCATAAAGATGAGTTCGATCCAAACTTACCAATTGACGGTACAGAAGAAGTACCAGGTAAACCAGGCATCAAGAATCCTGAAACAGGTGAAGTAGTAACACCTCCGGTTGACGATGTCACAAAACATGGTCCAAAAGCAGGCGAACCAGAGGTTACTAAAGAAGAAATACCATTCGAGAAAAAACGTGAGTTCAATCCAGACTTAAAACCAGGTGAAGAGAAAGTAACGCAAGAAGGACAAACTGGAGAGAAAACAACAACAACGCCAACAACAATTAATCCATTAACGGGAGAAAAAGTAGGCGAAGGTGAACCAACAACAGAAGTAACAAAAGAACCAGTAGATGAAATCACACAATTCGGTGGAGAAGAAGTACCACAAGGTCATAAAGATGAGTTCGATCCAAACTTACCAATTGACGGTACAGAAGAAGTACCAGGTAAACCAGGCATCAAGAATCCTGAAACAGGTGAAGTAGTAACACCTCCGGTTGACGATGTCACAAAACATGGTCCAAAAGCAGGCGAACCAGAGGTTACTAAAGAAGAAATTCCATATGAAACTAAACGCGTATTAGATCCAACAATGGAACCAGGTAGTCCTGATAAAGTAGCTCAAAAAGGTGAAAATGGTGAAAAAACAACAACAACACCAACTACAATTAATCCATTAACGGGAGAAAAAGTAGGCGAAGG
>NZ_KV801130.1:0-563 GCF_001810405.1 Staphylococcus sp. HMSC069D12 | reverse complement strand
AAATCCAGAAAAAGACAACAATGCTTATGAACCAACAACAGATGGTGTAACGAAAGATCATGGCACACCAACGACAGCAGATGATGTAACAAGTTCAGTGACAATTCCAGACTATCCAGCGGATAAAGACCAACCAACAATTACGGTGGATGACGAAACACAATTACCAGACGGTAATACACCAGGTACAACAGAAGTAGATGTGACAGTGAAATATCCAGATGGTACGGAAGATCACATTAAAGTACCTGTAACAGTAGGAACAGATACAGTAGCACCAGATGCACCAACAGTGGATGTCCCAGAAGCAGGAGCAGATACAGTAACTGGAACAGGAAGTGAACCAGGCAATACAATCACTGTAACATTCCCAGATGGAACAACAGGAACAGGAACAGTAGGTGAAGATGGAAGCTGGAGTGTAGAGGTACCAGGAGGTACAGAATTAAACAACGGTGATAAAATCACAGCAGTTGAAACAGATGACGCAGGTAATGTATCAGACGAAGGCTCAGCAATAGTTGTTGATGATAGTGACGCAGATGCGGACAGCGATGCAGATG
>NZ_KV801129.1:0-288 GCF_001810405.1 Staphylococcus sp. HMSC069D12 | reverse complement strand
TTAATCCATTAACGGGAGAAAAAGTAGGCGAAGGCGAACCAACAACGGAAGTAACGAAAGAACCAATAGACGAAATTGTTAACTATGCACCTGAAATTATTCCTCATGGTACACGTGAAGAAATTGATCCAAACTTACCAGAAGGTGAAACTAAAGTTATCCCAGGTAAAGATGGCTTGAAAGATCCTGAAACTGGAGAAATCATTGAAGAACCACAAGATGAAGTAATCATCCATGGTGCTAAAGATGATTCAGATGCGGACAGCGATTCAGACGCAGATAGCGATT
>NZ_KV801128.1:0-1856 GCF_001810405.1 Staphylococcus sp. HMSC069D12 | reverse complement strand
AAGCACAACAGAACAACCATCAACAGAAGAGAAAACAAGTGAAGAAAGTACAACAGAGGGATCCACGGTAATAGATAAAGATTCAAACCAATCTGTTCAAAATATTTCTCAAAATCTTGGTGTTTCAAATGAAGAAACAATAAGTGCACTTAGCGATGCTGGAGTAAATACAAGCAATGCTAGTGAGGTTGACGCTATTGCAGCACTTATCCAAAAAGATTATCAAAATAATAAAAATGAAAATCCAGTAGCAACATTTTCAAACACTTCAAGCCAAGCGACTACTAATAATAATACTAGAACTAGAACTTTAGCTAATAAAATTAGAATTGCGGCAGCTGCGGTAGCTGAAGATAATAGTAAAATTATAGATGCTGATGCGCTTGCTAATGGTTACATTAAAAGTCAAACTGATGCTACTAATGCAGCTAATACTTTATCAGGACGTGCTTGGGTAGTTGATCAAGGTACACCTGCAACTATGTCAAATGGTTTAACTCCTGTTCCTGAAGGAACACCTGTTTATATGCAATGGATTGATAAAGATGGTGTAGTATCTCCAATCTATAGAGCGCATACTAACAATTCTTTATCAACGTCAGGTGGTTCACAAGTAGGACCTGGTGCTTATGCGTTTGACTTAAGACAAGCCTATACTGATGCAAACGGTAAAGAACATAAATATTCAGCGACTAGCGGTCAGTATTATAAATTATGGATTGAGGATTATCAAACTAAGAATGGTAATACTGTAACGATGTTACGTCAAGCAGGTGGATTCTTCCCTGGTTCTTATGTATATTCAGTAACTGATAATAATATTGGTCAATTTCCATTAATCGGTAAAAACATGCAACGTACTGGTATTTACATGGGCGTTAAACCTACATCTGATTACATGACTACAAGTAAAGATCAATGGATTCATGATACTCAAGGACCGATTAGTAACGCAGCTACAAATACAAAAGCCAAAAATACAGTTTCTGGAAAAGTTTGGTTAGAAACTGGTACTGGTGTTGATTTAGCAAACTCTGCAACTGGTCCAAACTTATCTGGGGATGATAAAGTTGCTCCAGGCTATACAGTAGTTATGTCATCACTTACTAGCGAAGGTGTTCAAGCATATAAAGCTGCTGTAGATAGTTTACCTGAATCTGAAAGAGCTGATGCAGCTAAAAATCTATTAAGTGACCATCCTGAATATATTTCTGCAACAGTATATGGTGAAACTGATTCAGATGGTAGATATACGTTGCGTTTTCCAGACGGAACTCTAAATGATAAATATATGTATGGTTATGTGGTTAATCCAAATGGAGAAGTTCAAAACGCATACTCTTCATTCACATCACCACAATTTAGATCTCCAATGGCTAACTCATCATTTGTTCCTCAAACTAGACCAGGACAAAACTTGATAGTTAACCCTATGTGGTACAATTTAAACTTTGCATTAGTGCCTCAAAACGATGTTAAAATTGACATAACTAATTACAACAATACTACTAAACCGGCTAGACCAGGTGATGTAGCTCAAATTGATTTAAGTGGTACTCAATTATCACCACTTCCTACTCATATCGAGTGGAGAGATAAAAACGGAAATGTTGTTTCTAAAACAGATGATATTACTTCATTTACTGATGGAGAGCAAAAGGGTCAATTTACTGTTCCAGCCTCAGCGCAAAATGGCGATATATACACTGTAGTTTTAGTTACAGGTGGTAAAGACGTTGGAGCAGATTCATTTGTAGTTGGTACTCCAAAAGACAACAATGTTTATGAACCAACAACAGAAGGTGTAACAAAAGATTACGGAACACCAACAACTGAGGATGATGTAACAGGAGCAG
>NZ_KV801127.1:918-1144 GCF_001810405.1 Staphylococcus sp. HMSC069D12 | reverse complement strand
CCGATCCCTTCAGCCGGACTTGGGTATTCCTCCACTAATTAAATGTAAATTACTATAAAATTATTAGATGGCGGTCTCGACGGGAATCGAACCCGCGATCTCCTGCGTGACAGGCAGGCGTGTTAACCGCTACACTACGAGACCAATAAAATACGGAGGAAGAGGGATTCGAACCCCCGCGAGCCGTTAAGCCCCTGTCGGTTTTCAAGACCGATCCCTTCAGCCG
>NZ_KV801127.1:0-818 GCF_001810405.1 Staphylococcus sp. HMSC069D12 | reverse complement strand
CGATCCCTTCAGCCGGACTTGGGTATTCCTCCAAAATTATATGGACCTTGCAGGACTCGAACCTGCGACCGAACGGTTATGAGCCGTTAGCTCTAACCAACTGAGCTAAAGGTCCAAATTATAATTCTACAACTAATAAGTAGTGGCGGTGGAGGGGATCGAACCCCCGACCTCACGGGTATGAACCGTACGCTCTAGCCAGCTGAGCTACACCGCCGTTATCTAGTTTGTAAATTTAATATGGTGGAGACTAGCGGGATCGAACCGCTGACCTCCTGCGTGCAAAGCAGGCGCTCTCCCAGCTGAGCTAAGCCCCCATATTTTTATATAATTAAAGTTCCTATCGGGAAGACAGGATTCGAACCTGCGACCCCTTGGTCCCAAACCAAGTGCTCTACCAAGCTGAGCTACTTCCCGTAAGAGAACGCGCCCGATAGGAGTCGAACCCATAACCTCTTGATCCGTAGTCAAACGCTCTATCCAATTGAGCTACGGGCGCAAAATTATACATGGTGCCGAGGACCGGAATCGAACCGGTACGGTGATCTCTCACCGCAGGATTTTAAGTCCTGTGCGTCTGCCAGTTCCGCCACCCCGGCACTGTATTAAAAATAATGGAGCGGAAGACGGGATTCGAACCCGCGACCCCCACCTTGGCAAGGTGGTGTTCTACCACTGAACTACTTCCGCGTATGCGGGTGAAGGGAGTCGAACCCCCACGCCGTAAGGCGCTAGATCCTAAGTCTAGTGCGTCTGCCAATTCCGCCACACCCGCGTATACATGTGAGCCATAGAGGATTCGAACCTCTGACCCTCTG
>NZ_KV801126.1:0-298 GCF_001810405.1 Staphylococcus sp. HMSC069D12 | reverse complement strand
AGTTACAATTACACCAACGGTGCCTATCCCTGAGGGCAATGTCATCGCTAAAGCTTATGACAATGCGGAAGTGCCTAATGTGGCAATTTCTCAACCAAAAAAAGCAACTGATACTACGCCACCAGCTACTCCAACGCTTGATACTGATTTAACTGGTAAAGCAGGTACTCAAACACCGATTACGGTGACAACGGATCCGAATACTCATGTTGATTTACTAGACAAAGATGGCAATATTATTGGTTCGGGTACGACGGATGATACGGGGCATGTTACTATCACTCCGACAAAACCTATT
>NZ_KV801125.1:0-277 GCF_001810405.1 Staphylococcus sp. HMSC069D12 | reverse complement strand
ATTTCTTCTTTAGTAACCTCTGGTTCGCCTGCTTTTGGACCATGTTTTGTGACATCGTCAACCGGAGGTGTTACTACTTCACCTGTTTCAGGATTCTTGATGCCTGGTTTACCTGGTACTTCTTCTGTACCGTCAATTGGTAAGTTTGGATCGAACTCATCTTTATGACCTTGTGGTACTTCTTCTCCACCGAATTGTGTGATTTCATCTACTGGTTCTTTTGTTACTTCTGTTGTTGGTTCACCTTCGCCTACTTTTTCTCCCGTTAATGGATTAA
>NZ_KV801124.1:0-1164 GCF_001810405.1 Staphylococcus sp. HMSC069D12 | reverse complement strand
TGACATGATAAATTAGTGGTTAGCTATATTTTTTTACTTTGCAACAGAACCTTTTTATTTATCGTAATTTTAATATATATCTGATTTTTTCATATTTCCAGCCTTAACTTCTGCTGTATCATATATTGCGATAAATGCGTCTGGGTCTACATCATTTATAATTTCTTTAAGTTTTTGTTCTTCGAGTTTATTAATAACACAAGAAATTTCTACAAATGAATTATTTTCTTCATCAATAGTCACTTTTGTAAATGTGCAATACCTTCCCAGTCTTTCTTTAATTTCTTTATTCATAATGTCATAATTTTTTGTAATAATTTTAAACGTTTTCGAACCACTTAGTCCTTCTTCAATAATATGTATAACTTTTGAAGCAATAAAATATGCGAGCGCTGATAAAATGGCACCTTTAAAGCCAAAAACAGTAGAAACAAGTATAAATACGAATGTATTGAGAAATAAAATTAAATCACTTGTTCCGAAAGGTAACTTTCTAGATAATAAAACGGCTAACATATCTATACCATCTAATGCCCCACCATTTCTAAGGGCAAGACCCATGCCTAATCCAATAACAACTCCACCAACTACAGTAATAAGTAGTGAATCACCTTCAATAATTGTTGGTACATGATGCATAATCGAAGTGAATATAGATAATGATAAGATACCTATTATTGAAAATATAGCAAACTTACGTCCGATTTGTTTATAACCTAACCATATAAATGGTAAATTGATTATTCCTATTAATATTCCTAAAGGTAAACCAAACAAAGTGGAACCTACAATACTAATCCCTGTGACTCCTCCGTCAGAAACGTTATTTGGGATTAATATAGATTCCAAACCATATGCTGTAATAAGTGCCCCAATTATAATAAGTAAAATCCTGCCGAATGATATAATCACCATTTTTTTTGTCATTTTTGAACTCCTATTTTTATTATTAAAAAGTCTTCACCTATATTATAACTTGTTTTATCAATTTAATGAAATTGGTGTTAATGATTGATATCATATTTTTTTAAACAAAATTCTAAAAAAGATAATTTAATGTTTAATCAGCGTCTAATACTCAAAGTAAATAAATGAAAAATTTCCCAAGGCATTTACAAATATATTAAAATAGGTTCTGTTGCAAAGTAAAAAATATAGCTAACC
>NZ_KV801123.1:0-252 GCF_001810405.1 Staphylococcus sp. HMSC069D12 | reverse complement strand
GCAACTGATAATGCGGAACATCCAAATAGTTCTACATCTAATCCAATTAAAGCAACTGATACAACACCTCCAACTGTACCTGTTGTTATTGATGATCTAACTGGTAAGGCAACAACTAAGTCGCCAATCACTGTGACTTCGGATCCTAATACAAAAATTGAGTTATTGGGTAAAGACGGCAATATCATTGGCTCAGGTACGACAGATAGTACTGGACAAGTTACAATTACACCAACGGTGCCTATCCCTGAG
>NZ_KV801122.1:4897-72045 GCF_001810405.1 Staphylococcus sp. HMSC069D12 | reverse complement strand
TTTTTAGTCATCAGTCCAATTTATTATAGAGCCTTTTTATGTTCATATAGCATTCATTTTTATTACAAAGTGCTGTTTACATAGCTAATAAATAGATTTACAATATTATTAAACGAAACGTATCGTTTAATAATTAAAGAAGAAGGGTTTATTGTGTTCGGAATATCCATTTCTAGTGCTATTCTTCATTTTGTTATTGGAGGTCTTGCAGTGGCGATTGCATCTATAATGGCTGAGAAGGTCGGTGGTAAAATGGGTGGCATTATCGCTACTATGCCGGCAGTCTACTTAGCTGCAATTATAGCCCTTGCGATAGATCATCGTGGCAAACAATTAGTTCAAATGTCAATTCATCTTAGTTCTGGTGCCATTATTGGAATTATATCGTGCATCATAACAGTCTTTTTAACGTCTCTTTATATTAGTAAAAGAGATTATAAAAGAGGAACAGGATTTGCATTAATATGTTGGCTTGTAATTTCTCTAGGTATATTTGTTGTTAGACATATGAATTAATCATTGGAGGCTTTTGTAATGAAATTAGCATTAATTAAATTCTTGGTTGGGGGACTTGCAGTTACGCTGAGTTATATTATCTCTGTTATTTTACCTTGGAAAGAACTCGGGGGTGTGTTTGCTACATTACCTGCAGTATTCTTGGTTTCATTGTTTATCACAGGAATGCAACATGGCGATGTTATTGCTAAGCACGTAAGTAGAGGTGCAGTTTTTGGCATGACGGGCGTACTTATTAGTATACTAGCAACATGGGCGATGCTATATTTTACAAATCAATGGCTACTTAGTATTGTTATTGGATTTATTGCATGGTTTGTAAGTGCAGTAATTATTTTTGAAGCGGTTGAATTTATTACGCATTTAAGAAGGGGAAAACATGGCTGGAAGACCGAAAGATCCGACAATCAATCATAAAATTTTTAATGAATTAGATCGAATGTTGGCTACGACACATTTTAGAGACATCACCATCGATCAAATTTCTGAAAACACAGGTGTGTCTAAAGCTACAATATATCGACGTTGGAAAGATAAATCTTCAATTATTGTAGATATGTTCGTGAGTAGAACACAGATTTTTGAAAATGAAAATAAAGATCTACACACGGGGTTGTATCAATTCTTAATTAAAATAATGGAAATTTATAAAACGAATTTAGGGCGTGCGGTTATTGAAATATTAATTAGTAATCAACAAGTTGAAGCACGTGAGTTGTTTATGAAGGGTTATTTTAAAAGTAATCGAAAATTATTGAAATCAATCATAGCACATCACATAAAAGAAGAGGATCAAGATTTATTTATAGATATGATTTTCTCACCAATTTATTTCAATATTTTAATTAAACCGGAAACACTTGATGAAGCATATATTGAAAAAATGCTAGACGTTATCTTAAAATCTTTTAAT
This sequence comes from Staphylococcus sp. HMSC069D12, assembly GCF_001810405.1. Lineage (NCBI taxonomy): Bacteria > Bacillati > Bacillota > Bacilli > Caryophanales > Staphylococcaceae > Staphylococcus > Staphylococcus sp. HMSC069D12. The sequence continues at coordinate 70,616 of NZ_KV801122.1, read as the reverse complement.
CAATAATATCTTAATTAACAAAAGGAACTGCGTTTAAATAAATAGCGCAGTTCCTTTTTTAGACGTCGGGAAGTCTTATAAATACTGATAAATCAGCATGTAAAAGGACTTTGACAATGAAAAAGATGCGAATGACAAAGAAATTTGGTAGTTTTTTATATGAAGAAACGTTTCTATGGAGTTGAAGTGAGATACAACTATTAATGTCTATCTTGCTTCTAATCTAGGCAAGATTAATCTAAATGGTTAAGGAGTTATGGGTGATGGAAATCGGTCAACAAATTCGGAAATATAGAGAAAAAGAAAATTATTCTCAAGAGTACCTAGCTGAGAAATTATATGTTTCGAGACAAACGATTTCTAATTGGGAGAATGAAAGAAGCTATCCAGATATCCATAATTTATTAATGATGTGTAACTTATTTAATGTTTCATTAGATGATCTTGTCAAAGGAGACGTGAAACGTATGGAACATGAAGAAATTAAAAAAGACATGGATTTTTGGACGTGGATGATGCTAATTTGGACGTTATTAGCATGTGTTTTAATAGGACCGCTTTTATTTTATTTAAGTTGGTGGGGTGTTGCGATAACCTATGTCATTTTTTCTATAGGTTTTTATAGTTCTACAAGGATAGATAAAATTAAATATAAACACGGCATGGATAATTACGATCGAATCGTAGCTTTTATGAATGGTCAAGATCCTAATGAAGTTCAGACTACTAAAACACGCAATTTCATTACGAGTATCTTATCATTTATCTTTGTAGTAGGCGCATTTGTAATCATATGCTGGTTGAGTATTTATCTATCATTTAAATTTTTACCATAACAATTTAAATGGCTATGAAACGCAATGCTTCATAGGCCTTTAGTAATTATAAGTGATTATTTATTGCGTAATCTTCTTCTACCAATTAATAATACGCTACCTAAACCTGCAAACATTGTTGCTAATAATGATTTATTCATATTAGCGTCGTCGCTACCAGTATTTGGTAGGTGTTTCGGTTGATTTGGTTGTTTAGGTGTTGGTGGCACATGATGTATCGGTGGCACACCTGGTTTTTCAGGTGGGTTGCCTGGTGGGTTAACTGGAGGTTGACCCGGTGTTTTAGGCGGATTATGTGGTGGTTTGTTTGGCGTTGGTGGTACTGGTGGTTCAACAGTGTTGTTAAATTCAGTATCATTTACTCCATCGGATTTACCGCCTGAACTGTTGTAAGTTACAGCTGCTTGTAAATTATCTGTTTCTGGATTTTCAGTAACTACCACTGTTGCTTTGATAGATATTGTATCATAAGCAATATTTGAATCTGTTCTCACTTGTTCACTGATTCGGTAAACGTAAGTGCCTACTTTATTGAATTTAATTGGTAAGAAATTCACTTTACCATTCGCATCATTTGTTGCTGATTGTACTGGATGATCAGTATTGTTTAAATCCGTTAAGATAAATGTGTAATCTCCACCTTAAGTTGACCACCCTCCAATTTCTTAGTCACTTTGAATTCAAAGTTTACTGGTACTGGTTTTACTTTGTTTACACGTTTTTCTGATGGTTTAGGAGGTGGTACTTCATTGCCACCTTTGGCTGGGTTAAAGAACTGAACAGATTGGTTCGCTACGTTAGTGATGTTCTTGTTTGCTTTGGCACTGTCTTTAATGACCCCGATAATATCTAATTTGTAGTAACGCCCAAATGGAATTTGCGCATTATCTAACACATGATCTTTAACTAGACTTTCTTTAGATGTAGCTGTGATGACACCATTCTCATCTATAATATCAAATAAGTTTGTAACGTCTTGTCCAGTAATACCGTCATATACCTTAATACTTTGAACAACTACGCTTGTTTCTTCATAGTCATCAGTAATGCCTAATTTATTAATTTTGTTCTCTTTTAAAAAAGTAAAATTAATATAGCCATATTTAGCTTTTTGAGGATCACGAGCAGCTACTGCTCTTTCTAAAGAATTTTCACCAAAGAATACTGTACCAGGTGAATTGATTTGTTTCGTTTCCACTACAGAATTTGTCTCACCGTTAACTAACTTAATCGTTACGTCATTAGAGTCGTCGTAGGGTTTAGATAAACGATAGTAATATTTAGTTTGATATGTAGCATTAAATTCTTTAAGATCTGTTATCTCAAATGTAAATTGATTTGGATCAGTACTTTTTTCAAATACGACGTTTGGTGTTGGGATAGTATTTGAATCTATAGGTTGTGGAGTGACAACATCTCTACTTTTAAAAGATGCACCATTGGCATCATCCATATTAGGTGTTGCAGTTGTCGTTGTGTCCTCTAGAACGCCTTCTGAAGCAATTGCTGACGTTGCAGAACGACGTGAACACGTATGTGTTGTTGTCTTCTCTAATTGAGATGAAGCGGCAATGGTTTGTGCATTTGCATTTTCGTTACCTGAGTGTGTTGTCTTACTAGTTGTTTGTGGTTGCGTTTCTGTTTTTGTTGTATTTTCTAAATTTTTCAGGGGAATAGATTGAGATGGTAAAGCTGCATTTTGTACGTCTTCATGTGTTGAATTATTGACTTTCTTTTCAAAAGATTGTTGATTGGAAGCCGTGTCCGTTGTTGACGTACTATTATGTAATCCACTTGCATGAGCTACATCTTGAAAGTCCATAAATAAAAAGGCATCTAATAATATGGAGAATGTTCCTATTGAAAACTTTCGAATAGAGAAGCGATACTTTGTTTTTTTGTTGCATAACTTGATGTCCTTTCTTAGATGAATAAAATATTTCTGTCAATTTAATTATAAAATATATAAAATAAAATGAAAAAGGGGTAGGATAGAATTCCTTTGAATTCTATCTTACCCTAACCTGCTTAGCTTGTAGAATTTCTTTGTGTTGGGGCCCCGAACCCCAACTTGCTTAGCTTGTAGAATTTCTTTGTGAAATTTTCTATGTTGGGGCCCCAAACCCCGTATGTATGAATAGAGCTGAGAATCGCTTGATTTAAAGCACTTTCTCAGCTCAGTTAACTCAGTCTATTTGCAATGTAGTCCTTTAATATATTTGTTCTAAATGCTTTGATTTTCAATATTAGTTATTAGTCTTTTCTTCATAACGTTTTAGAATATAACCACCACCAAGTAAGCCTACTGGTACTCCAATAAATGGTGTCGCAATGCCACTTAAGATGAAGACGATAAGTACTAACATAAGACCGTTAAACCAATCGACTTTCAAACTTAATAAATCCTCGTAAGATTTGCGAATTAATTCTTTAATATTCATTTAAACAACGTCCTTTCTTTTCAATTATTAAATAGAGTGTCTTACAATTCGATTTGCATGGATAAATGAGATTGTTGCAAAGATAAGGTAAACAAGTGAATAAACAATCATCACAATGATAATCGGTGTTGGAGAGTATTCTCCCAATAGTTTCATAAATACCATTGCAGCAAATAGTGCGTGTAATAATGCGATGATTAAAGGTAAACCGAAGTTGAATAGAATCTTTAATGCTAGACCTTTCGTCATATCCGTGTGTGTGAAGCCGATACGTCTTAATATGCGATAATTGTTAATTTCATCTTCGGTTTCATCCATTTGTTTAATATAGATAATACATCCCGCTGCGATGAGAAACGCTAATCCTAAGAATGATGTGACAAACATTAGAATACCGTTACTTTCATCTAGCATTTTCTTCGTGTTATTTTTTAATTCAACATTTGCACTTACTTTCTGAGCTAGTTTTTCCGCTTTAGAGAGGTCTTTATGATCTGTGATATTAAAACCGTAATGATGCATTAGTTGGTCCTTCATTTTCAATTTATTGAAATTATCTGGACTTACTTTTAAGACAGGACCTCCTATAGAAACGGTCGACGGAATTACCTCATTGTCATCCTTTTTATTCACGTTTAATGTCATTTTTTGTTGACCTTGAAGTGTCATATCTTCACTCGTATGAACACTTACAATGCCAGAAAGTGGTCCTTGTAGGTTAGTAATAGTAGCATGGTTACCATTAATATTTTTATCTGGCATAACAACGATACCAGCATTTTGCATACCTTCGTTTGTTTTACTTTTTAAGGCATCATTTTTAAATAATTTCGTATTACTACCTTCAAAAGTTTTCGTGTCATATTGAATATGATTTTGTTTTAATAGTTTTTCATACTTTTGAGCTGATTGCGCTTTAGCAAAGTTAACATCTTGAGGTGAGGATACTTGAATCATATAATCTGTATTTGCTTTGCTAATTGCACCAAAACATAGAATAGTTACTGTCACTGCTGAAATAATAGCAATAATTGTTAGTGACATCGCATTTTTCTTCATGCGATGCATAATTGATGAAGTAAATACGACATCTGTAATTGAAATGCGTCCATGTTTAGATTTTTTCAGTGATTTAAATATGATAGATACTGAACTTCTAAAGAATAGATAAGCCCCCACAACGGTTAGAAACAGAATTAAGAAAGGTGTGATCAAGACCATTGTTAAAGCTTCGAACTTACCAAACATCTCAGTGGAAATATAATACCCAAAGATGATCATGATAATGCCTAGAATACCGGCAATAAGTTCAGGAACGGTAATTTTAGCTTTAGTAGCTTCTGATTTAGTACTATCTTTCATCATTGACAGAATGGTTCTTCTTTTTAGGAAAAGAAAGTTCTGGAACATAATCAAGATAAATGCTAGTACAAGCATCACAATTGTTTGAATCAATGCAGGAAATTCAAATCCGATTAAGACACCTACTTTCAAATGCATCATCTTCACTAAAATATTGAGTAGAATTTCAGAGCCTACAATACCAATTACAATACCTATGATGCCAGTAATAACAAAGAATGTGAACTGTTCAATAGCTAGCATTCTTAAAATGTTTTGTCGTGTTAGTCCGATAAGTTGAAATAGCGCAAATTCTCGTGTTCTACGTTTAATAAATAATTGGTTCGCATACATTAAGAAAATAATAATTGTAATAAATAGGAAAACTGCGCCTACTTTAGCACCTTCTTGGATTACTTTTGGAGAATCACCATTATTAATACTATGTGTGTACTGCAAAGTGACAAAGCTAAAGTATAAAATAATACTAAAAATGAGTGAAAAAAGATACAGTGCATAATTTTTAAAATTACTTTTTAAGTTTTTGAGTGTAATTTGATTAAACGTCATTTGCGACACCACCTAAGGCTGACTGTAATTGAATGATTTCATCATAAAATTCACGTTTAGATTTATCTTCTTGATGGATTTCTGAATGAATATTGCCATCTTTTAACATAATGACACGCTGTGCAAAACTCGCTGCAGATGGGTCATGAGTTACCATGATTATCGTGCTATTGAATCGCTCATTCATATCTTCTAGACGGTTAAGTAAGTCTTGTGCGCTTTTCGAATCAAGAGCTCCTGTTGGTTCATCGGCAAAGATGATAGACGGTTTATGAACGAATGCACGTGCGGCAGCGGTACGTTGTTGCTGACCACCTGATATTTCGCTTGGATATTTATCGCTTAACTCATAAATACCGAGTGCTTCAGTGACTTCTTTATAATTTTGTTCCATCTCATCTTTACTTACTTTTTGAACGGATAGTGGCAACATAATATTTTCTTTAACGGTTAAGGTAGGTAAGACGCTATAATCTTGGAAGATAAATCCAAGTTCTTTCTTACGAAATTGTGCTAATTGCTTATCTTTGAGTTGATTAACTTCATTGCCACTTACTTCTACAGTTCCTCCAGAAATACTATCGATGGAACTAATGACATTGAGGAGGGTAGTCTTACCTGAACCTGAAGGTCCCATTATGGCAACGAATTCTCCTTTATCTACTGAAAAGTTGATGTCGTTTAGGGCTTTATACTTTTGCTTATTTCCATATACTTTTGATAAATGATTGACGTTTAAAATTGGCATGTCGATTGCACTCCTTGTTTGATTTATAATTTTTCTTTTGCTTTAGTTGGAATTTCTGATTTTTTAACTTCTTCGTATGACAGAATTGTGTGAGATTTTTCGCGTACAACTAAGTAATGATTTTGTTTTAATTTTTTGGATGCTGTGTATTCAATTTTTTTAGATTTGCCATCTTTCGTGTAACTAGTTTGATTGTAATGATAGATATAGAAGTCTTTTTCTTTATCAACGACTTCCACTTTAGATGGTTTCTGAGTCTTAACGTAATATTCATATGTTTGGGCTAAAGGATTGAGCTTGTTCCAGTCATTGATTGAGCGATTGTTAGGATGTTGATTGGAATAAGCATTTAATCCAAACAATCCTCCGATAACAATAATTGCAATGACGGCAATTGCAATGAATATATTTCTTAAGGTTTTCAATATCATCACTCCTTGTTTCTATTACACTTATAATTGTAGAAGGGTTGCGTCAGTACTGCCTTTATCTAACCTTACAAAGTCGATGCCATTTCTTACGAATATGAAAGATTGGATTATTTTTTGAAAATGTAAGTAAGAAGGCATTCTTAAATGTGATAACTTGAATAGTAATCTTGTGAGAGGTTTGTTACGATGAAGCTATCAATAAGCACATTGAGGATGATTTTCTTGATGAGCTTAAATTTCAAAACGAAGTAAATTGATTAACGTTACGCTTTTTAAAGATGAGTGAAACGACTTTGCAATATATTTGTGATAAAGTAAGTTGTGTTTATAAAAGATGATAGGCGGGATTTAATTGAAAAAAGAGATAATTGAATGGATTGTAGCCATTGGTGGCGCACTCTTAATTGTAGGTATTGTATTAAAGTTTATTGGAACATCATACACAGTATCAGGTTCATCGATGTATCCAACTTTCCAAGATAGAAATAAAGTGATAGTTAGTAAGATTTCGAAAACATTGAACCACATTGATAATGGTGATGTCGTTGTCTTCCATGAAGATGCACAACGTGATTTTATTAAGCGTGTGATTGGTATGCCAGGTGATAAAGTTGAGTATAAAGGTGATCAATTATATGTTAATGACAAAAAGGTATCAGAGCCTTATTTAGATTATAATAAGAAGCATAAACAAGGTAAGTATTTGACAGGTACATTTAAAACAAGCCAAGTGAACGGTGCAAATGGCAAAAATAAAATCCCTAAAGATAAGTATTTAGTTTTAGGTGATAATAGACAAAATAGTGTAGATAGCCGTTTTGGTGAAGTTGGTTTAGTAGATAAAGACCAACTTGTAGGTAAAGTTGTTTTAAGATATTGGCCATTTAATAAATGGGAAGCTGGTTTTAACCCAGGCACATTTTAGAAAAAACAATTAAATAATTAAAATTTTATTGGCGGTGGAGTCTTAGATTTCATCGTTTTTTTATTTCAGTTTAGTCAAGTCAATATTTATATTATTATATTAAATACGCACATCTAAATAATGCTTTTTAAAATATATAATTATTTTGATAAAAAGTTTAAAATAATATAGAAAGCAACACAAAAAAAATGATATACTTTTTGAAGATTTAAAAAATAATAAAATTGGAGGGATTCCTATGCAATGTCCAAATTGTGGAAATGCTATCGAACCTAACGATTTATTTTGTGGAGAGTGTGGCCATAAAATAGATAGACAGTCTCATACTATTAATTCTGCTGAAAAAGATATCTCTAATGCTGAAGCTAATGGTAGACGACACGATTCAACTGGATCATTAGGTGAAGGTAACGAAACGACATCAAATCAAAGTGATTATTTATCAAGAACAAACGAATCGAAACAGGATAAACATCCTAATGAAGATGGTAAAGTGCGAGATCATCAGCATGTACCTGAACATACTACATCGACACAACAACATCAAATGCATCAACCTCAATCAAATCAGCACCAACAACCTCACAACAATGCATCACATACATATCACAATCAACCACAATACGATCAGTCATATTCAAATCATCAACAACCACAACAAACAAGCCAATTTAGTGACCATGCAAAAGAAGTGACAGAAGAAAGTAAAGGTTTCTTTAAAAGTGCTTTCGCTTCACCTGATCAAGTACTAAAAAGCCAACAAGCATTTAGTTTTAAATTGTTATTTTCTTTAATCATTGTCGGTTTATTAGTCGTAGCACTGTTACTTGCTATTGTAATTCCTTCATCAGTTGGAATGTTTGAAACACCGAAAAGCCAAATTATCTTTTCTGTTGTTTTAGGTATCATTTTATTCCTAGCAGTGATAGTGGGAGCAACATATGGTATTACGCACTTAGTAGTTAGACAGCCAATTACATTTAAAAAAGTATTGTCAGATTTTGTACTTATTAATAGTGTTTCAGTCGCAGTACTATTGATTGCACTTATTTTAATGTTCGCTAATTCTTTTAGCTTTGGTGGCGCATTATTTATACTATCCATTTTATTAATCGTTGTTTCAGGTGTTTACATGATTGCCAAATATAGTGCAAATCATCATACTCGCTTTTCAAGTTTTTACGGTGTGATCATTTACATTATTGTGTTCTTCTTATTTGTGATTATTTTCGGTGAATCTTTATTTAACCAAATCTTTGGAAACTTAATCAGTGAGTTCAATAATCTATTTGATGGGAGTTCGATTTACTAATGAAATATTGTAGTAATTGCGGTCAACCTCTTCGCGAAGGTGTGAAGGTATGTACAAATTGTGGGAAACCCGTTCAGCAATCTAAAACAAATCACTCTAACACACAGCAAGATCATCACAACCAAAGTCGACAAGATAAGCATGAGCAGTATCAATATCAAGGGTATAATAACCATAATCAAAACGGTTATACCGACAGACATGATCAACAACCACGTAAAGGCGATAATAAAAAGACTTGGATTATTATTGCAGTTATAGCTGTATTGCTAATTGCTTTGATTCTTGCATTTTCAGTATTAAAAAATCAATTTTCTCCGGAAAAGCAAGCATCTAATATTGCACAAGCAATCAAGAAAGATGACGAAAAGGCATTAGCCAAAGAAGTTACAACTCAAAATGACCAAAAATTAAGCAAACAAGAAGCACGCGCATATTTAAATTACATCAAAACAGAAGATGACTTAAATAATGTCGGTAGTAACGTAGAACAAAGCGCGAAAGAAATTAAAGATAATCGTTATAATAATTTATCTGTAGATGCTAATGGAAATAGTGTGTTAAATATTTCAAAGGATGGCAAGAAATTCCTATTTTTTGATAATTATTCATTCAATGTTCCACAAAAATCAGTGAGCATTTATCCAAGTAGTAGTGGAGATATTACTTACGAATATAATGATAAAAAGCGTACGACAACGGTTACGGAAAATGACGAAAAAACGTTAGGTACGTTCCCAATCGGTGATTACAATTTAAAAGCAACAAAAGACATCGATGGTAAGAAATTCAAAGGTGCGTTAATGATTAACATGAGTGATGATGCTACTGCTTATGAATCATTTAAACAAAAACGTTTCACAGTCAGCGTTGATGGCGGCTATATGTTAAACAATGTGAAAATATACGCGAATGATAAAGAAATCGGAAGTGAATCATCTTCTGAAACATTTGGACCATATGACCCTGATGAAGAAGTAACCGTTTATGCACAAGGTACTTATGAAGGTAAAACGTTCAAATCAGATTCTGTTAATGTGACTAGTTCTGGGGAAGACGATAATGACGTAACAGATGTCACAGTTACGTTTGATGATGATGAGATTGATAAGTATATCGATGACAAAATGGATGCTGAGTATGATAGTGATAGCGATGATTCTGATTCAAGTTCAGGCGAAGTGACACGTGATAACGTCATTGATAAAGTAGAATCATACGAAGGTCATACGTTAGATACGGATACTTACACATACAAAGAACCAGAAAAAACAGATGATGGTAAATGGGGCTTCTCATTTACTGACAAAGACGGAGATTTAGCCGGATCATATACCGTTGACACTGACGATGGTTATGTAACTGAATACGATGAAGATGGTGAAGAAGTCGGTTCTGGTTATTAATAAATGAATAGTTATTATCATAATGAGGTTGAGCGATTGAATTTAATTGCTCAGCCTTAATTTTTAAGGATTTTTGAAGCATAATAATTTATGAGCTTTTATATTAATTAAATCAATTTATGTTACTATATATTTAATTTACCGAATAATTTGAAAATTTAAACTAGAGGCGATAGATATGATGTTTGGTTATCAAGTGAATGAACATGTGACGTTGAAGATATTAGAAGAACGTGAAGCGGAGCAACTTTTCAAATTAGTTGATGCGAATCGGGATTATTTAGGCGAGTTCTTGCCATTTGTAGAATATACAACGGAAGTTACGCACAGTAAGAAGTTTATTCAGTCGGCACTAGAACAGTTCACTCGTGGTGATGGCTTGAAGTATGACATTTAGAAACCGCACTGATGAGGAGATGGATTTCCATATCCACTTTAGTAGCGGTTTTTCTTTGAGATTTATTAATAATTAAATACATAGGCGGGATAGTTATGATTTTTGGTTATCAAGTAGATAAAGATATTAAATTAAAGATATTAGAAGAACGAGAAGCAGAACAGTTATTTAAATTAGTAGATAGCAATCGTAACTACTTAGCAGAATTTCTACCTTTTGTCGAACATACAAAGAAGGTGGAAGATAGTAAACACTTTATCCATTCAGCGTTGCAACAATTTATCGATGGTAATGGATTTCATTGTGGAATATGGAGTAATAAAGAACTGATTGGGGTCATAGGATTGCACTATTTAGACTTAGTTAATAAAACAACTTCGATTGGTTATTATTTAGCTGAAGACTTTCAAAAGAAAGGTATTATGACTAGATGCACTAAAGCACTTATTCAATATGTATATGAAGAATATGATATTAACCGAATCGAAATACGAATGTCTACTAAAAATAAGAAAAGCCGAGCTATACCAACAAGACTTGGATTCACACAAGAGGGTATATTGAGAAGTGATGAACGTTTACAAGGGGAATTCTCAGATAGTTATGTGTATAGTTTACTCCGGGAAGAATATGATGATTAATTCTATTGTAAATATATATTCAAATTTATTTACAAGATGATTTTATAATAATTTTTTAAGTAATCAATAAACGTATGATATCCACTTATAGATTCATTCCGAATATAATAGAGAATAGAGTTATCTCTTTCTATTTTTAAGCTTATTGTTTAGTAAAACTATATATATAATAAATTAAAAAAACCACTTTCAATTTACGCTCCAGAATAAATTGAAAAGTGGTTAAAATTTTTATGTTAGATTAAGAATATTCCAAGTGTAGGATAACACAATAAAAACTATTGTAAAGATGGAGTCAGTTATGGGGTATAAATTATAATATTACAACATTTAAGTTTAAAAGTGATAATTTCCGGAGAATTTATTACAGAGGTTCAACAGGGTTATCCTATGTTAGTATGATCGATAGATAGTTCATTCAATTTAGCTAATGTAATGAAGACTCACATATATAGTGCATTTAGTACATTAAAAATTGGTATTGATTTATTAAAAAGAATGAAGATATTGAAATTAATTCAATATATGGACACGGAGGTATATTCAAAACCAAAAAAGTTGCTCAAACATTTTTGGCAGCAGCAATGCAAAGTCCCGTTAGTGTTATGCAAACTGCTAGTGAGGGTGGAGCATGGGGGATTGCTGTTTTAGCTAAATATCTTGTAGCAGAAAACTATGTAAATTTATCTAGTTATCTTAATGAAATTGCTTTTAAAGATACTGATTCTATCAAAATTGAACCAAATGAAAAAAGAAATAGAAAGCTTTAATCGTTATATTGAACGTTTTAAAAAAGGTCTTCCTATAGAACGTCTTGCTAACGAACAACTTTAAAGAAATCACAAATAAGCAAAGGGAGAAAGTAAATTATTGTGACTAACGATTTAACTAAACAAAATCGACAATTTTTAGGATTACCTGGGGAATTCTCAGATAGTTTATTGAGAGAAGAATATGAAAATGAAATTTAAAGATGAGAAATTAGTTGAATTTAATAGTATCTTTTAATTATTTACTTATCTACTTGACATAAAGCATTTTAAATGATTGTTTACAAAGATAATCAATAATTAAAATGAAAGAAAATACACTTATATTAAGTTTTTCACTTCTACTCTTATACAATCAATACAAAAGGTTAAAAAATTTAAGTTCAATTTGATTTAAGTCATAGAGCTAGGACTTTCGTAAAAGAAGTTTATATTCAATATAAATTAGGTTACATACACAGTTGGGATAGGAAGAAGAATGCATTTTGAATTCTTTGTCTTATTCTCACATACTTTATACATTTTTTAAGTGTAATCATTTTTAATATAGTTAAAAAGATTAGAACGTAAAACTTTTTTTAAAATAATTTATATAATATAATAATCTCTATCTATTTAAGAGTATTATGTAAACAATATTGATTTTAATTGGAAGAGGGTGAATTGATGACGAGGAAATCTAAGAAACAGTATATTTTAGAATCTGCAGCTAATATAGTAAATAGACAAGGTACTGACTATTTAACATTAGATGCAGTAGCAAAAGAAGCAAGTATAAGCAAGGGTGGTTTGCTTTATCATGTTAAAAATAGAGAAGGTCTAATAAAAGAACTTGTCAATTATGCTAATGAATTATATCGAGAAAATGTAAATAGTCATATTGATAATACACATTGTAAACAAGGACAATGGTTAAATGCGTTTATTGAAGCAACGAAAGAGCATCGTGTTGAAAATGCGCCTATTACTTCTGCAATGCTTGCTGCACAAGGTTCAAATAAAGCGCTACTCTTACCATTAAAATCTTTATATGAAGATTGGCAATCTCAAATTGTTAATGACGGTCTAGATGAAATAGATGCAACAATCATTAGGTTAGCTGTTGACGGTTTATGGTTATCAGAAGTTTTTGGAATAAGTGCAATTGATGAATCAATGCGTGAAAGAGTAATAAATCGGTTAAAAGAAAACGTAGAAGTAGGTATTAATAAAGAAAAAAAATAAATTTTCAGGTTTTAAGCTGTTAGGTGAGATTGAAACTTTTCAGCTTATTTTTTTATGCTACGGTTGAAACTTTACCGACCAGTTGGTATAGTTTGTAACGTATTTAAAGTATAAAGGAGTGCTTATCTTGAAAAAAGTGTTATTAACTGCAGCAATTACAGGCGCTGGAGATACAATTGACAAAAATGAAAATGTTCCAGTAACACCACAAGAACTTGCTGATTCAGCAATTAAGTGTGCAAAAGCTGGAGCAACAGTAGCACATATTCATGTTAGAGACCCTAAAACAGGCGGGGTGAGTCATGATCCAGAACTGTATAGTGAAACTGTAAGACTCATTAGAGAAGCAGAAGAAGATATTATTATTAATGTAACAGCTGGTGGCGGTGGCGACTTTATTCCAAGTCAAGAACACCCAGAAACAGGCGGTGAAGGAACCTGGATTCAAACACCTAAAGAGCGTCACAGACCAGTAGGAGACACATTACCAGAAATGTGTACGCTTGATTGTGGCAGTGTTAATATGGGGGATTCGATATATATTAGTCCCGCTTCATGGCTGAGAGAACAAGCGCAAATGATTAAAGATGCAGGTGTACAACCAGAACTTGAATGTTTTGATACAGGTCATGTCAGTTTTGCAAAGCAACTTGTTAAAGAAGGCTTAGTCGAACAACCTATGTTCCAATTTTGTTTAGGTATACCTTGGGGTGCTGAAAATGATGGTCAAACGTTAGACTATCTTATTTCAAGAATCCCTGAAGATGCACAATGGTCTGCATTCGGTATTGGTAGAATGCAATTACCGACAGTTAGAGAAGTTGCTAAACGCGGTGGAAATATTCGTGTTGGTCTTGAAGATAACTTGTATATTTCAAAAGGTGTTAAAGCAACAAACGAAGCATTAGTTGAAGAAGCTAAGAAAATAATGAAAGAATATGATTTAGTCCCATTAACACCTGCAGAAGCAAGAGAGAAACTTAATCTTAAAAATAATCAAGGAGGTAAATAATGAAGTTCGCAGTAGTTGGAACAGGCGTAATTGGTAGTGGCTGGATAACAAGAATACTCGCTCATGGGCATGAAGTCGTTGCTACAGATCCTAGCGAAGGTGCCTATGAAAGAATGCTAACACAAGTTAAACAAAACTGGCCTTATGCTAAAAAAATGGGGTTAACTAAGAATGCATCACTAGATAATTTAAGCTTTACTACAGATTTGAATGCAGCAGTTAAAGATGCAGACCTTATTCAAGAAAATGTTCCGGAAGTAGAATCTATTAAAGATTCTGTTTTAAAAGAAATTGATTTTTATGCGAAACCGTCTGCTATTATTGGTTCAAGTACATCTGGTATTATACCAACTGAATTGCAAAAAAATTTAAAGAATCCTGAACGTTTAGTAGTAGCACATCCTTTCCATCCAGTATATATCTTACCTCTTGTTGAGATTGTACCAGGTCAAAGTACTTCAAAAGAAACGATTATTAAAGCTGAGGAAATTTATGAGAATATTGGCATGGATGTCCTCCATGTAAGAAATGAAATTGAAGGACATATTGCAGATCGTCTAATGGAGGCATTATGGAGAGAATCTCTACATATTGTTAATGATGGTATTGCGACAACAGAAGAAGTAGATAAAGCATTTACGCATGCAGCTGGTTTACGTTATGCACAATATGGACCATTCATGACATTTCATCTTGCAGGTGGCGAAGGTGGTATGAGACACATGCTTAAACAATTTGGTCCTGCATTGAAAAAACCATGGACTAAGTTAATTGCGCCAGAATTGACAGAGGATCTTTACGAAAAAGTAGTGAGCGGTAGTGAAGCGACATCACAAGGATATACAATGTCAGAACTTGATCAAAAACGTAATGAATTCTTGATTAAAGTAAAACAACTCGCAGAAGAATATTGGCCAGAAGATACAGATTCAATGAAAAAATCTAAAAAACATCAAGTGGTAAATTAATATGTCAGAACATTATATTTACCAAACAAATGTAAAAAAAGAATGGGTTGATTATAACGGACATATGAATGATGCTGAATACAACCGTGTTTTTAGTGATGCAACAGATGCATGGTTAGCATTAATTGGTCTTAATCAAGAAACAATTCAAAGATTGCAGTATACAATTTTCACATTAGAAAATCATATAACATTTTTAAAAGAAATGAAAGAAGACGAAAATATTCAGGTAAAAGTACATCTTTATGATTACGATAGTAAACGTGTACACGTTTATATGGAAATGTTTAATAAGGATGATATATGTAGCGCCATATATGAAGTTATGTTGATGGGAATAGATATAAATACAAATAGATCAGCACCTTTTCCTGAACAAATATTAGAATCTATAGAGTTATATTTTAATACAATCCCTATTAATGAAAGACCTAAACAATTAGGACATCGAATAGGAATTAATAGAAGAAAATAGAGGCTAATTTAGTAGTTAATAATTGAATGATTGAAATATTGAGGACTTAATGTGCCTTGTTTTTACTTAGTAAACTTTGTATAACATACACTTTAAGTCCTCAGTTTGTAATAAATATAAAAAAAGAGAGGACTGGATATATGTTAAGTATTAGAAACTTATCAAAAGTCTATGCAGGTGGGAAAAAAGCAGTAGATAATATGAACATTGATATTGAATCAGGAGATTTTGTTGCTTTCATAGGAACAAGTGGGAGTGGTAAAACAACCGCATTAAGAATGATTAATAGAATGATCGAATCATCAGATGGTGAGATTACAATTAATGGTAAGAATATTAAAGATATCAATGCAGTAGAATTAAGAAGAAATATTGGTTATGTGATTCAACAAATTGGTCTAATGCCTCATATGACAGTTAAAGAAAATATTGTACTTGTACCTAAACTATTAAAATGGTCGCAAGAGAAAAAAGACAGAAAAGCAAAAGAGTTGATTAAACTTGCAGATTTGCCTGAAGAATATTTAGATAGATATCCTTCACAATTATCTGGTGGACAACAACAACGTATTGGTGTAGTACGTGCCTTGGCAGCTGAGCAAGATATTATTTTAATGGATGAGCCATTTGGTGCATTAGATCCAATTACCAGAGACACATTACAAGATTTAGTGAAAAAATTACAAAAACAACTAGGAAAAACATTCATTTTTGTTACACATGATATGGATGAAGCAATTAAATTAGCAGATAAAATTTGTATTATGTCTGAAGGTAAAGTAATTCAATATGATACACCAGATAATATTTTACGTCATCCAGCTAACGATTTTGTTAAAGATTTTATTGGTCAGAATCGTTTGATTCAAGATAGACCAAATGTACGAACAGTAAAAGATGCAATGATTACACCAGTCACTGTACATATTGATGAGTCATTAAATGATGCAGTTAATATTATGAGAAACCGACGAGTAGACACAGTTTTTGTAATTGATAATAAACATCATTTACTTGGATATTTAGATATTGAAGATATTAATCAAGGACTACGTCAAATGAAAGAACTTATTGATACAATGCAGCGAGATATTTATCGCGTTAAAGTTGATAGTAAATTACAAGATACTGTACGTACAATTTTAAAACGTAATGTAAGAAATGTACCCATTGTTGATACAGATGGTAAAACTCTAATCGGATTAGTAACTCGATCTAACTTAGTAGATATCGTATACGATACACTTTGGGGTGAAATTGAAGAAGAAACAATAAATGAAGATGAAGGCATTGTCGAGCCTAAAGAAATAGGGGCGGATAAAGTATGAGTTATTTAATAGACAATGGTGGCATATTAGTTAATAAAACTTTTGAGCATCTGTATATATCAGTAGTAGCGTTATTACTTGCTATGATTGTTGCTATTCCTTTGGGGATTCTACTATCAAAAAGAGAAAAGTTATCGAAGATTTCTTTAACTGTAGCTGGAATCTTACAAACAATTCCAACTTTAGCAATTTTAGCTTTAATGATTCCACTTTTTGGTGTGGGTAAAACAACAGCAATTATTGCATTATTTATTTACGTATTATTACCAATTTTAAATAATACAATTTTAGGTGTCCAAAATATTGATAGCAATGTAAAAGAAGCAGGACGTAGTATGGGTATGACAAATTTTCAATTGATGAAAGATGTCGAATTACCATTAGCTTTACCAATGATTTTAAGTGGTATCCGTTTATCTTCAGTATATGTAATTAGCTGGGCAGCTTTAGCAAGTTATGTTGGTGCTGGAGGACTAGGTGACTTGATTTTCAATGGTTTAGCTTTATATGAGCCAATGATGATTATCGTAGGTACTATTTTAGTAACTGTACTTGCACTAATTGTAGATTTAATTTTAGCTCAAATTGAAAAGTGGATAGTTCCGAAAGGACTTAAAGTTTCCAGATAAACAATAAAGGAGGACATTATGAAATATTATAAAAAATATATTGCAGTTTTTGTACTATGTCTAACTGTGTTGTCTGGATGTAGTTTACCAGGTTTAAAAAATAGTAATTCAGATGACGATGTTAGAATTACATCTTTAGGCACAAGTGAATCTCAAATCATTTCACATATGTTAAGAATTTTAATTGAACATGATACAAATAATAAAATACAACCTACTTTAATTAATAACTTAGGATCAAGTGTTATTCAGCATAATGCTATTACAAGTGATCAAGCAAATATGTCTGGTACACGTTATACAGGTACTGATTTAACAGGGGCATTAGGGGAAGATCCAATTAAAGACCCTAACAAAGCAATGAAGGCAACACAAAAAGGCTTTAAAGATAAATATCATCAAACATTCTTTAATTCATATGGTTTTGCAAATACTTACGCTTTGATGGTAACGAAAGAAACAGCAAAAAAATATCATTTAGAAACAGTCTCTGATTTGAAAAAACATGCAAATAAATTAAGGGTAGGTATGGATAGTTCTTGGGAAAGTCGTAAAGGTGATGGCTATTCGGGATTTAAAAAAGAATATGGTATCGATTTTAAAACAGTAAGACCTATGCAAATTGGCTTGGTTTATGATGCATTACATTCTGGTAATTTAGATGTAGCAGTAGGTTATTCTACTGATGGTCGTATAGCGGCATATGATTTGAAAGTACTTAAAGATGATAAACATTTCTTTCCACCATATGATGCAAGTCCTTTAGCGACTGATCAATTATTAAAAGAAAAACCAGAATTAAAACCAATTATAAAAAAATTGGAAGGTAAAATTTCAACTGAACAAATGCAAGAACTAAACTATCAAGCAGATGGAAAAGGTAAAGAACCAGCAACAGTAGCAGAAGATTTCTTAAAAAAACATAATTACTTTGACGATGAAAATGACTCTAAACAGAAAGGTGTTCAAAACTAATGGAAGGTAATTTATTCGAACAACTAATACATTATTATCAAACAAATTTTGGTTATCTATGGGAGTTATTTATTAATCACTTCTTAATGTCAATATATGGAGTATTATTTGCTGCTATTATCGGTATACCTCTTGGAATACTTATTGCAAGGTTTGGTAAGTTGTCTGGAATTATTATTACATTAGCTAACATTATTCAAACAGTGCCTGTAATTGCTATGTTAGCAATTTTAATGTTAGTAATAGGACTAGGTATTAATACTGTTATTTTCACTGTTTTCTTATATGCACTTCTTCCTATTATAAAAAATACGTATACTGGTATTAATGAAGTGGATATCAATATTAAAGATGCTGGAAAAGGAATGGGAATGACACGTAATCAAGTCTTACGTATGATTGAGTTACCACTTTCTTTATCAGTAATTATTGGAGGCATACGTATTGCACTAGTAGTTGCAATAGGTGTTGTTGCTGTTGGTTCGTTCATTGGAGCGCCTTCACTTGGTGATGTCGTTATTCGTGGTACGAATGCTACTGATGGCACACTATTTATCTTGGCTGGTGCATTACCCATTGTTGTGATAGTAATCCTTATAGATATTATTTTACGTCTAGCAGAGAAAAAATTAGATCCAGCTACACAAACGAATAATTAATAAAGTATTTAAGGAGTAGATAATATGGCTTTAATCCAGATGAATTATTTATCAAAAACGCTTGGAATGCATCAATCTTTAAATGTTATTTTACCTGAAGATGACAGTTATTTTGATTCAGCGAACGAAACAAAAAAACTTAAAACAATGATGTTATTTCATGGACTATCTAGCGACACTCATTCGTATATGAGATATACAAGTATAGAACGCTATGCTAATGAATATCAATTAGCGATTATAATGCCTAATGCAGATCACAGTTTTTATACGAATATGGCTTTTGGACACAGTTATTATGATTACATTTTAGAAGTTTACAATTATGTACACCAGATTTTACCGTTGTCTAAAAAAAGAGAAGATAATTTTATTGCAGGGCATTCAATGGGAGGATATGGAACAATTAAATTTGCATTAACACAAAGTCAGTTGTTTTCTAAAGCTGCTCCTTTATCTGCTGCATTCGACGTTTCTATGCTTAAAAAATACAAATGGTATGATTTTTCACCAGAGTCTATAGTTGGAACGGATAAGGAGATAGTTGGTAGTAATTTTGATCCTTATCATCTCGTTGATAAAGCTATAGAGAAAAATATTGATTTGCCAGAGTTATTAATTATGTGTGGTACAGAAGATGAACTTTATAAAGGTAACTTAGATTTTATTAACTATTTAGATAAAAAAAATGTACAGTATGACTTTATAAAGAGCTCAGGAAAACATGATTATGCATTTTGGGATAAAGCTATTGAAAAAGTAATTAAAATATTTACAAATAATATATAAAATAATAAGACCATTAGTCTAACAATTTTGACTAGTGGTCTTATTATTTTATTCTTATATAGAAAGATTTAATATTGATTATTCATTTACAAGTTAATTTAAAAATCAATATATATATTATTTAGGGCAATGACAACAATTGAGTTTTATCAAAAAAATACCAATTCTTTCAAATAATTCACAAAAAAGTATAGTTTAATTTTACATTATTTCATATTAACGTTTATTTAACTTCATTTCTAATTGATGAATGAGATGAGTAATCAGTTCATTATTAGGAGTTGCGATACCTAATGATTTACCATAGTTCACAATTTGACCATTTAAGTAATCTATTTCAGTTAAACGACCATGATTATAATCTTGATGCATTGAAGGATAGTGTAAACCTTGTGCATGATCAGGATAAGCTGCTTCAATTTTCGAGATTAAGTCGTTAATATGAATATCTACATTTTTAGCATGTGCTACGTCGACAATTTCTTCAATGATTGGGCGTATCATTGCTCTAGAATGATCATAAGCGCCCAATTCACCGATTGTTTTATCTAATATCGTGCACAGTGGATTTAAAACACTGTTAAGCGTGGCTTTAGACCATATTGCTTTAAATACATCATTACTGATAGTGGCATTTAAATGAGCTTGATTTAAGATATCTGCAATTTCTTGAGTACGTGGGTCTTTTTTACCATCAGCACGTTGAAAGTCAATTGAACCTTCACCTTCTAATAGCAATTGACCTGGACCACGTAATCCAGCTGTCCACATTGTTACGGCTAAGAAAATTTGTGATTTTGGAACGAATTGTGATAGACGTTCGTCATGGCCTAAACCATTCATCATACATAAGATGGCAGTATCCTCGCTAATTGCTCCCTGCTCTTTTAAAATTTGCATCATTTGTTCAGATTGCATTGATTTTGTTAAAAGTACGATAATATCATAGGTTTGATTGACCTCTTCAGGGAATGTGGCATGCATTTCAACAGTATAAGTATCATGTTCAGTTTGAACTTCTACTCCTTTTTCATTTATTCGATGAACATGATCTTTCCAGTAATCTATTAATGTAACATCTTGTCCACTTTGTTTTAGGTAAGTACCAATACGACTTCCCATTGCACCCGCCCCAGCAATTGCAATTTTATTAGCCATACTTAACACTCCTTATTTTTCTTGTATTCTATCTATTTCCACTAAAATATGTTAAAAATATAGTCTAAATTACATAGATTTAAGCTACTAATCATTTTCTGATGATTTGTCTTGTGCTTGTTGATCCTCAGAAGACGATGATTCTTCTTGCACATTATCATCATTATGATTAGATTCCGTACCTTCTTTATCTTCCGATGATTGATTTTTGGTGTTTGTTTCTTCTTGATTTTCATTAGTAATTTGATTATTGTCTTCTTGATTTTGACCATACTTTTGTTCTTTAGCTTTATTAAATTGTTTCATTTCTTCATCAGTTGCATTAGTATAACTATCTATGACTTCTCCACGATATTTATTAACCTTAATTGTTTGTGTTAATGCAGGCCCAGCAACTGTTCCGTTTTTAAAATTAACAAAATAAGCTTCATTATTTGTTGCATTTTTATCAATATAAAATCCACTTTGTTCTCGTCCAGAATTTAAATATTTTTTAGCATAAATTTTAGCTACATTTTAATCATCGACTACCATCAATATATAAAACCTGAGACATTTAATAATGTCTCAGGTTTTGTCCTATTTAATTTTAGATTGTTGGTTTGTGTTATTTTTAATATAGTTCTTTTTACGTTGATGATCAGGTTGTAAGGTTAAACCTAAGAATTTTCTTTCTTGATTTGCATCTTTGAAAAATGAAATCATCATTAAAATAACAACAAAACTAAATGGTAATGCTGAAATAATAGCAGCTGATTGCAGAGCATCTAGACCTGTCGATCCACCAGATAGTAAAAGTACGTAGGCAATCGCTGATAACATGACTCCCCAAACAATCTTAACAAAACCGGATGGATTTAAACGTCCAAATGATGTTTGCATACCTAATACAAATGTAGCTGAGTCTGCGGATGTAATAAAGAACGAGCCTACTAAGATAATAGCGATAAACGATAAAATTGTACCCATAGGCATTTCATTGAAAATACCAAATAATTGTGTTTCAGGTGGCATACTAAAGATGTGTTTAGATTGCTTACCAATTTCAATACCAGTAATACCAAAGGCTGTAAACCATAACATACTAATAATTGTAGGAACACCTAATACTGCTATAACGAATTCACGAATCGAACGACCTTTTGAAATACGTGCGATGAAGATACCTACAAATGGTGACCAACTCATCCACCAGCCCCAATAATAAATCGTCCATGACTGTAACCATTCATGTTTTTGTGAGTTAAGTGGAGCAACATCAAAGCTATTAAAAATAAGTGTATTCAAATATTCACCAATTGAGGATGTAAACATATTCATAATTAAAATTGTAGGACCTACAATTAGAATAATAATAAGTAACATCGCAGCTAAAAGCATATTTAAATTACTTAAATACTGAATACCTTTGCTTAAGCCACTCCAAGCACTAAGTAAGAATAAAACTGTAACAATAAGAATAATAATGCCTTGAATAAGCTTATTGTTTGGCACTCCAAATAAATAATTTAAACCACCGTTAATTTGCATGGCGCCAACACCAAGTGACACTGCCACGCCAATAATAGTAGCAAAAACAGCTAGAACATCTATAACAGTACCTAATGGACCTTCTACTTTATTTCCGAAAATAGGACGTAATGTACGAGAAATGAGTCCTAAGTCATTTTTTCTAAACTGTGTATATGCAAGAGCCAAAGCAACAATACCGTAAACTGCCCAAGGATGTAGTCCATAATGTAAGAAACTTGAACGCATAGCTTCAGCTAGAGCAGCTTCTGTTTCTTTACTCGCTGTTGGTGGAGATAGATAATGTGAAATGGGCTCAGAAGATCCATAGAATACAAGTCCAATACCCATACCTGCACTAAATAGCATTGTTAGCCATGAAATAGTATTAAATTCTGGTTTATCATCAGGTTTTCCTAATTTAAGCTTTCCAATTGGATGAAAAATAAGAGTGATACAAAATATCAGAATAATACTAATAAGTAACATATAGTACCAACCGAATGTTTCTGTAATAAAACTTCCGATTGATCCTGAAATTGAACCAAATTGATTAGGGAAGATGGCTCCAATAATTACCAGTAACCCTACAGTAACTGAAGCAAAAATAAATACATTTGAAAACTGTTTAGATTTGTTTTCCATGTATTTAACTCCTTTCAAATTTAATAAAGTAGATGTATAAAAGCTTAACATATATAGTTAAAAAAATAATGAATAAGTTTAAAATTTTACAAACATGTAATAAGTTTATACCTTTGAATTGTGTAATATGTTGCTTTGGTTATAATTTCTTTCATGTTTTAAAAATATAGGAGATTCTAATTATATTTGGATATCAAATTAATGAACTTTTGAAATTAAAAATATTTGAAGAACGAGAAGTGAAGCAGAATAACTATTTAAATTAATAGATAGTAATCGTAAGTATCTATCAGAATTTCTACCTTTTGCTGAATAAATAAAGAAGGTTGAAGATAGTAAATTTTATCTATTCACTATTGCAACAGTTTACACGCGAATAAGAAATGAGGAGTTGTATTTAAAAACCGCACTGATGCGGATATGGATTTCATTGCGGCATATGATGGTATGACAAGGAACTTGTAGGAGTCATCGGCTTGCATTATTTAGATCTTGTTAACAAACGAACGTCTATCGGTTACTATTTGGCAGAGCACTTTCAGAAAAAAGGGATTATGACAGCATGCACAAAGGCGTTGATTCGCTATGTGTACGAAGAATTTGATGTAAATCGTGTGGAAATTCAAATGTCGACGCGCAATCCGAAAAGCAGGGCCATACCTGAGCGACTTGGTTTTACGCAAGAGGGCGTGTTGAGAGATAGTGAACGTCTACGTGGAGCGTTCTCAGATAGTTATGTGTATAGTCTATTAAGAGAAGAATATGGGGATGTTAAAGAAGAGTGGTAAGTAGAAGCTTATAAAAAAACGCTTAACAGTTTGTAGTAATAAACTATGTTAAGCGTTTCATTCTTTATTGTTCTACTATTTGAATTAAATTACCGCAAGTATCGTTGAAAATGGCCATTTTAGCACTACCCATTGTAGTCGGTTCAACGGTAAAGTGAACACCTTTTTGCGTTAATGCATCATAGGTTTGTTGTACATTTTCTACGCCGAACATCGTAATAGGTATGTTGGCTTCGAATAGACGTTGTTGATAATCACTTGCAATAGGGTTGCCATTTGGTTCTAAGATCAATTGAGCACCATCTGGTTGATTCGGAGATACTAAAGTAAGCCATCTAAATCCTTCGCCTACAGGTTCATCTATTTTCTTTTCAAAACCTAAAATGTCTGTATAAAAATTGTAAAGCTTCTTCTTGATTATCTACAAAGATACTATTCGCAATAATATTCATATTTATCCCCTTAAAGTATTTATTATGAAACTTGGATTACTTGGCCTGTTTAAGCACACGAGCCATTTCTTCAATTTTGCCTGCATGTAGTGGGACGTGAATGGCATTTAACACTAATAATTCGTTAAGTGTTTTGCAGCCAGCAATCGGTTGTTCAAGTTCTTGTGATAGTTGTTCATCAGTAAGTTGACGAGCACGATCTGGAATTGTTTTTAAGTCCTCTTTAATCGATTCAATTGATGGTATGTCTTGTTCCTCCCAGTTTTCAGGACTAGAACCATAACCAAATAATTTAGTATACGTTTCAATATCAACGGCATTTTGAGAACCCATTGATAAAGCAGAATCGAAGATAGTTAAAACATGTCCAAATTGCCAATGTAAAGTATTTGGAAAAACATCATTCTCTTTATCTAATACTTTCTCAACGTTCCAATTATCATAAACTGATAATAGATAATTCACACCTGTATCAATAACATCATAAACTGTTTTATCACTCATTTAATCTCCCCCACATTCTTTAAAAATTAACTACTGAATATTTACCCGTTAAACATTCTTGTCAATCTAGTGGTAAGATAGTGTTATTAAAGAAAATGATTAAATGGCAGAGTATTTAATAGATATTTTATTAGAAAAAACATATAAACTTCATACAAGAACTTAATAGGTTAACGAATCTTAGGTATAGTTGAAAAAGGATAATTTTTTAAAATTAAAAAAGCAATTATTAAACTGAAAGTAAGAGGTGAGAAGGGCGTGTATGTCATTCAAGATATTGACCATCGTATTGAAACATGGATAGTGCATATTGCTAAAAAAGTAGATGTGATGTTACAAGATGTGGCTGTTGAAACTAAAAAGCATGACTTAGATTTAGTGACGAATATTGACAAAGAAGTTCAAGCGGATTTCACTCAACTTATTAAAGCAAATTATCCAGAACACCAGATTATGGGTGAGGAAAAAAGTAACAGTGAAGTAGATATGTATCGTGGTTATGCTTGGGCGATAGATCCTATTGATGGAACAACCAATCTTGTTAAGCAAGGTAAGGATTATTGTTTAATTGTAAGTTTATTCTACGATGGCGAGCCTTTACTAGCCTATACATATGAATTTTATCAACAGAAATTATATAAAGCTGTTCAAGGTCAAGGTGTGACGATTAATGGCGTGCCACTTCATGTAGACAAGTATCATCATCTCAACGATGCTTTGATTTCTATTGATCCGAAACGTGCGAGTTCTGAATTACTCAAAGCGTTGATTTCACATGCGCATGGTTTTCGATTTATTGGCGCTGGTGGCATTGGTGCATTGCGTACAATCACTGGTGATTTCGGTGCAAGTATTGATATGGGAGCAAACCTGTGGGATATGAGTGCACAAATATTATATGCGAAAGAGTTGGGGTTAGTTGTAACAGATATTCAAGGCAACTCTATCGATTTAAATCATGTTAAAGGTGCGATTATCGCGCATCCGGATATTCACGAAGACATCATTAATATTATAAAAACGTATCAATAAAATATCCTGCCACATCCCGATACTAGAATGTAATGGGTGATGTGACAGGATTTTATATAATATTAGGAAAGGTTTGGCTTTGATCGCTCGTTATCAAGCCTTCAAGTGTCATTATTTAAGGTTTAATCGCAAATGCACGTACTGGGAACCCAGGTGCGTCTTTCGGTTTCGGACTAATGGCATAAATGACCGCACCACGCGTTGGCAATTGGTCTAAATTCGTTAACAATTCAAGCTGGAACGTATCTTGTCCAAGAATGTAACGTTCTCCAACGATGTCACCATTTTTAACGGTATCTACCGACGCATCTGTGTCGAATGTTTCGTGGCCAATTGATTTTACGCCACGTTCTTCGACTAAGAACTTCAAGGCATCTAAGCCCCAACCCGGTAAATGTTGATTACCATCAGAATCTTTATTTTCAAATTGTTCAATATCTGGCCAACGTTTCGACCAGTCAGTACGTAATGCTACAAACGTGCCTTCTTCAATACATCCGTTTTTAGCTTCCCATTGCTCTAAATGGTCACGTGTGACGATAAAATCAGCATTTTCTGCAGCTTCTTTTGAAAAGTCTAAGACGATAAGAGGCAATACTAACTCTTTCAATTCTAGCTCTTCTAAGTAACGTTTATTCTCTACAAAGTGAATAGGTGCATCGATGTGTGTACCATATTGAGTGACGATATTCCAACGTTGCACGTAAAAGCCGTGCTCTTTGACTGTGAAAAGAGTCGAAACTTCACCTTTTTCAAATTCACTAAATCGAGGTATTTCAGGGTCAAAGGTATGTGTTAAATCAACCCATTCAGCTTCTTTCAGTTGATTTAGTTGATCCCATAATGGATAGTTTGGCATGTTCAATACCTCCAATTGTAATTGTTATTCTATATTGATTTTGGCAGTGGCTGACTGAACTGACTCATCGCTTTAGGAAAAGCTCGCTTCAGTTCTAGTCAGCTGTGCCGGGACAGTACTACGAAATCACAAGTGATTTCTGTACTGCTCCCTCCCTACGCGGGTTTATTTTGATTATTTGATTCACGTTTTTTACGAACTGTATTTACAAGTACAGTAAGAGCGTCTTTTACTTCATCTTCTTTACGTGTTTTTAAGCCACAGTCTGGGTTAACCCAGAATAGTGAACGATCAATTTGTTGTAAAGAACGATCAATCGCTGTAGCGATTTCATCTTCTGTAGGGATACGTGGACTATGAATATCATAAACACCTAAGCCAATACCTAAATCGTAGTTAATATCTTCAAAATCTTTGATTAAATCACCATGGCTACGTGATGTTTCAATTGAGATAACATCAGCATCTAATTCATGGATAGCATGGATGATTTGACCAAATTGAGAATAACACATATGCGTATGAATTTGCGTTTCATCTTGTACTGAAGATGTTGCTAATTTGAATGAATTTACTGCATCTGCAAGATATTGTTCATGGTATTCAGAACGTAATGGTAAACCTTCACGTAAAGCTGGTTCATCTACCTGGATTACTTTTATACCCGCTTCTTCTAGCGCTAATACTTCTTCGTCAATGGCTAAAGCGATTTGGTCTTGAACGACTTTACGTGGTACATCTACGCGTTCGAATGACCAATTTAAGATAGTTACAGGGCCAGTAAGCATACCTTTCACTGGTTTGTCAGTTAAACTTTGCGCATATACAGTTTCTTTGACTGTTAGTGGTTCAGTCCATTTTACATCTCCGTAAATTACCGGTGGTTTAACTGCGCGTGAACCATATGATTGTACCCATCCAAATTTTGTTACTAAGAAACCTTGAAGTTTTTCTCCAAAGAATTCAACCATATCATTACGTTCGAATTCACCGTGCACTAATACATCTAAACCGATATCTTCTTGGATTTTAATCCAACGTGCAATTTCACTTTCTAAGAAGTTATTATAGGCTTCATCAGAGATACGTTTGTTTTTCCAATCGGCACGATATTTACGTACTTCTTGTGTTTGAGGGAATGAACCGATTGTAGTTGTTGGTAAGTCAGGTAAGTGTAAGCGTGCGTCTTGTGCTTTTTTACGCTCAGGGAAAGGTGACTTACGGCTTGTCGGTACACTATCGAAGTCGTATTCTAGATTTTTGAATGATTGACTTTGGAAACGTTCATAACGTGCTTTCAATTCGTCATATTTTGCGCTGTCATTCTGATTGAATAGTCGACGTAGCGCGTCTAATTCGTCTAACTTTTCAGTGGCGAAACTTAAACCTTCTTCGATAGATTGCTCTAAAGTTTCATCATCTAATGATACTGGAACATGTAATAAAGATGATGAAGGTTGGATAACGATATGTTTTGCGTGTCCTTGTAACGTTTCGATTAATTTTTTCTTAGCTTCGATATCTGCAGCCCACACGTTACGGCCATCAATAATACCTGCATATAATGTTTTAGATGAATCGAAGTCACCTGATTCAATTTGTTTTAAGTTATAACCGTTGTCGTGTACAAAGTCTAATCCTAAACCACCAACTGGTAATGAACTTAAGAATTTAACATTGGCACGTTCGAAGTAAGTTTGAATGACTAATTTGTCAGCTAAACCTGCTTTATCAAAGTAGTCATAAGCTTCTCTAGTAATAGCTTCATAAGTTTCGCTTTCATCAGTAACTAATACTGGTTCATCAACTTGGATATAAGCTGCACCAGCGTCAATTAATGATTGAAGCACTTCTTTATATAAAGGTAATAGTGTTTGAACTTTCTCTTCGAATGATTGATGTCCACCTTTAGATAATTTTACAAACGTAATAGGACCTACAATCACAGGGTGAGCGTTAACGTTAAGAGATTTCGCATAGTTAAAGCGATCTAATAAAATGTTGTGGTTCACTTTAGGTTCAACATTATCCCATTCAGGAACAATATAGTGGTAATTCGTGTTGAACCATTTAATGAGTGCACTCGCGACATGTTCTTTATTACCGCGTGCAATATCGAATAATAAATCATCGTTAACTTCGCGACCTTGGAAACGTTCAGGGATGATGTTGAATAATAATGATGTATCGAGAATATGATCATACAATGAGAAGTCACCAACAGGTACACTGTCTAAATTATAATTTTTTTGTAATAGTAAATTTTCTCTATGTAGGTCACTTAACTTTTGATCTAATTCTGCTTTATCGATTTTTTTAGCCCAATAGCTCTCGATGGCTTTTTTCCATTCTCTTTTTCTACCTAATCTTGGGAATCCTAAATTTGAAGTTGTAATTGTTGTCATGATATTGCCTCCTTGTTTTGGGTAATTGCTTTGGAATATGCTGCGAGTTCTAATGAATAATCGATACGTTGGAATGGTGTGATAATGTATAAACCATTGAAATACTCATGCACTGTATCAATCAATTCTTTAGAAAGTCTCAAACTTAATGCTTTTGTTTTTTCTTTATCATCTTTTACTGCTTTAAATTGGCTTAATACGTCTTCAGACATTTTAATACCAGGCACTTCGTTATGTAGGAAAAGTGCATTGTTATAGCTTGCGATAGGCATGATACCTATAAATAGAGGGACATTAAGGTGTTTCGTCGCCTCATATACTTCTTTAATTTTTTCTTTGCTATACACTGGTTGTGTAATGAAGTAATTCATACCGGCAGCTACTTTTTTCTCAAGGCGTTTTACTGCACCGTCAAGTTTGCGTACATTAGGGTCAAATGCACCAGCGATGTTGAAGTTTGTATGTTTCTTCAGCGCATCACCATCAGTATTAATACCTTGATTGAATCTTAATGCTAATTCGGTTAATCCTTTTGAATTTACGTCATAGACATTCGTGGCACCGGGTAGGTGGCCTACTTTTGAAGGGTCACCTGTAATCGCTAAAATTTCATTAACGCCAATAAGCGATAAGCCAAGTAAGTGTGATTGCAAGCCAATCAAATTACGATCTCGACATGTAATATGCACGAGGGGTTCAATGTTATAACGTTGGCGTATGATGCTCGCTGCAGCGATATTGCTAACACGAACAGTAGCAAGTGAATTGTCAGCGAGGGTAACAGCATCAATGTTCGCTTCGTCAAGTTTGCCAATATTCTCAAAGAAGAGATCTGTATCTAAATGTTTAGGTGTATCAAGTTCGACAATAACTGTTGGTCTGTTTTTAACTTTT
Organism: Staphylococcus sp. HMSC069D12; assembly: GCF_001810405.1. NCBI lineage: Bacteria > Bacillati > Bacillota > Bacilli > Caryophanales > Staphylococcaceae > Staphylococcus > Staphylococcus sp. HMSC069D12. The sequence goes on along the minus strand of NZ_KV801122.1, from coordinate 40,493 downwards.
GTTGTTAAATTATGTTTATAAGTATGTGTGACTGCTCGATTTGTCTGACGATTAATCGGAATGACGTTTTTATTTTTAACAGGCTTTAAATCTTTTACAGATGATTTGATATACGCAATGTGTTGTGGTGTTGTGCCACAACATCCTCCAATTAATCTCACACCCTCATTAATAAGTTCTTGTGCGACATCTCCGAAATATTGTGCGTTATCGCTATACTTAAATTCGCTATTCTCAATATCCAGTAAACTTGCGTTTGGATAGCATGATAAGTAAGCCGTTTCTGGTAACTCAATATGTGAAAATGAGCGTTGCATATGGTGTGGACCGTGATGGCAATTTAATCCAACAGCATTGGCGCCACAGGCAACTAGTTGCTGTAAAGCTTTATTGATTTCAGTGCCATCGACTAAGTAATTCGTATTTGAAGCGGTCAATTGCGCAATGATAGGGATATCGTACTTTCGACGTGTTGTTGTAACAATATTTGTCAGTTCTTCTAAGTCGTAGTAAGTTTCGAACAATAACCCATCAACACCTTCTTCAACGAGTGTATCGATTTGATTTTCAGCGTGATACTGAATGGTGGACAAAGGCAATTCCTCTTGCTGTAAACTTCTGAAACCACCTACTGTGCCAAGTATGAAAGTATCAGGTCGTGCGGCACGTTTTGCGATGGCTACAGCTGCCTTATGAATGTCCTTTACTTTATGTTCCAAGCCAAAGCGTCTTAGCTTTTCAAAGTTAGCACCATACGTGTTGGTCTGGATAATATCGGCACCGGCCTCTATATAAGAACGATGTATAGACTCTACTTTTTCTGGATGTGTTAAGTTATAAGCTTCTGGACATGTATCTAAACCCTCTGAATAGAGAATTGTTCCCATTGCACCGTCAGCTACTAAAACGTTGTTCTGTAATTGATTCAATAATCGACTCATTGAAAGCCTCCTTTAATGCGTAGTTGAGGTCAGCAATTAATTCTTGAGGTTGTTCTAGACCTACGCTTAATCGGAATAAGCCAAAAGTAATGCCACGTTCATTTCGAACATCTTCAGGAACAGCAGCATGTGACATTGTGGCTGGATGAGATAATATCGTTTCTACACCCCCAAGACTTACTGAAACTAGGGGTAAAGTTAAAGCATCTACAAAGTCTTGTGCTTTCGTTTCATCTTTTAATCGGAATCCAATCACGGCACCACCGCTATTTGCCTGTGATAAGTGTAATGAACTGTTTCCTGGATAATATACTTCGGCAATTTCTTCTCTTTCTTTTAAAAATGCTACAAGTTTCTCCGCATTTGATGTTGATTGTTTAAACCGCACAGGTAATGTTTTTAAGTGTTTGGCTAATGTCCAACTATCATGTGTTGACAATGCAGTGCCCGTACCATTCTGTAAAAGATATAATGCATCAGCGACGTCTTTACGATTTGTAATGGCAGCGCCTGCGATAATATCGCTGTGGCCACCTAAAAATTTAGTAGCTGAATGAACCACAATATCAGCGCCAAGTGAAAGTGGTGATTGACCCAACGGTGTCATAAATGTGTTATCTACTGCTAAAAGTAAGTGATGACGTTTAGCAATCGCTGCTACTGCACGTATATCTGTAATTTTGAAACAAGGATTGGATGGTGTTTCTACGTAGATGAGTTTGGTATTCGGCTGAATCGCACGCTCAATTTCTTCAGGTTGTGTAGCATTAACAGTCGTAAATTGAATATCAAAGCGATTTAAAATTTGTTCTGTAAGTCTGAATGTGCCACCGTATACATCATCAGGAAGAATGACGTGATCATTTGCTTTTAATGTTAGTAATACAGCTGAAATTGCTGCGATACCTGAGGCGTACGCAAATGCATATTGTCCTCCTTCAAGTTTCGCTAATTTCTCTTCAAGAAGTTGGCGGTTTGGATTGCCACTTCTGGCATAATCAAATTTTGTATTGCCACCAAGCACTTTTTGATGAAATGTTGAAGAGTCATAAAGTGGTGGGTTAGCTGAATCGTAATCTACACCTCTGTGTTCATCAAAAATAACTTCGGTTTCTTTTGATAAGCTCATGAAATCACTCCTACTTTAGAATTCTCCAATGCTCGTAAAATATCTGACTCAATGTCGTTATAATCTTCAATACCAATAGATAAGCGTATAAGGTGTTCATCTATGCCACGTTTATCTTTTTCTTCATCCGGCATATCGACATGCGTTTGTGTGTATGGGAAAGTAATGAATGTTTCTGTTCCACCTAGACTTTCTGCAAAGATACAGATTTCTAAATTTTCCAAAAATTTAGCAACGCTAAAGTCTTTATTTAGACGTAAACTCAGCATGCCCGTTTTACCACTGTATAGCACTTCGTCTATAGCACTAGAAACTTTACATCGCTCGGCTAACTTCTTAGTGTTTGCTTCTGACCGTTCAATACGTAAATGTAATGTTTTTAAGCCACGTTGTAATAAATAACTATCGATAGGAGACAATGTTGCTCCAATCATGTTATGCAATTGCCCAAGTTGCTCAGCTAATGATTCATCTTTAACAGATACAACCCCAGCCAATACATCATTGTGACCGCCAATATATTTAGTTGCTGAATGGAGTACAATGTCTGCACCGTCTTCTAAAGGCGTGGATAAATAAGGTGTTAAAAATGTGTTGTCGATAATTGTTAATAGATCATGCTGTTGACTTAAGATGTAATAAGGTTCAACGTCAATTTCGATCATTTGTGGATTCGAAATAGGTTCTATGAAAAGTGCTTTTGTATTGGTCGTAATAGCGTTAACAACTTCTTCATAATTTAGGAAATCAACATATTTAAATTTGATACCATATTGTTTTTCATAAAAGTCAAATAATCTAAATGTACCACCATATAAGTCGAAAGCGACTAATATTTCATCACCTGGTTGAAACAAGTTACATATGAGTTGTACTGCAGCCATGCCACTTGAAGTGGCAAATGAAGCAATGCCTCCTTCTAATTTCGCAAAGGATTCTTCAAATGCAGAACGTGTTGGATTCTTTGTTCTTGTATAGTCATAGCCTGTTGACTGACCAAGGTGAGGATGCTGATATGCAGTAGACAAATAGATAGGATTGGCTATTGCGCCAGTAATATCTTTAGTTAATGATATTTGTGCTAATTGAGTATCTTTCATGTCAAATCCTCCATTCATTTTTTGTCTAATAAAAAAAGCTTCCGTCCTTTAAACCCGATATGCATCGGATGTAAAGGACGAAAGCCTGTTTCGCGGTACCACCTTTATTTATTACTTTATTGCTAAAGTAACCTCAAACAGTACGCCATTTTATGAATAAAAGTGTACTGAGATAGTGGACGCTAATTTAATCGTTATGTAACGCTTTAGTCGAATGAAAGGGACACATTAAAAAACTCATTTAACTTGATTATAAGTAAATGAGTATTAACGATGATTAGCGACGTCTAGAATTCCAGTACGCCATTAAACAATAAATGTTAATACTGTATCGCTATAACGGGCGAACCCGTTGACACCTCGTATTGGCATCAACACTCAAAGGCCATTTTCAAACTTTCTTTCAATGTCTCTTCTCAGCTTTGGAGACTCTCTGTATTAGCAGTGTAAGTTCTACTTTCCTTATTACAGTGTGTAATTTGTGTTTTTTAAGTTAATTCATAGCTTACAGACCTAAATTACATTTGTCAACAACTTTTCTGAAAATTAAAATTATAAAGGTAATTCAGAAAACGCTTTAAGTATTGATAGCATAGCGATAATTGTATATAAAAAAATTTAATTTTTTCATTACATTTGTTTAATTTACTTGTTAAACCTATTCTATATTTTTTAAAATAAATAAGTACTAAAAAATGCGCGCCATTGAATTTATAGTGTAAAAGTAAGTTTGTTGTGATTGTAAAAGACTAGTTCTTAGATAATGCTTCAAATACGATATCAATAATGGCTTAGAGAGGTGAAAATAGTGAGTCATAAGCAAGATGAGCGATTGGCGATAAGTCAAAATGAACAAATTCAAAAAATTGATCTTTCTAAAATTAAAGCTAATCCATATCAACCTCGTAAAACATTTGACGATGATAGATTGAGTGATTTAGCAACGTCAATACAAACTCATGGTGTATTACAGCCCATTGTATTGCGTCAGACTGTACAGGGCTACTATATAGTAGTTGGCGAAAGACGATTAAGAGCATCTCAATTAGCAGGGTTAACCGAGATACCTGCCATTATTAAAGAATTGTCCGATTCTGACATGATGGAATTAGCAATTATCGAGAATTTACAAAGAGAAGATCTCAATGCCATTGAAGAAGCTGAAAGTTACCAGCGCCTCATGAATGATTTAGGATTAACACAACAAAAAGTAGCGGAACGACTAGGCAAATCACGACCATATATCGCAAATATGCTAAGATTGCTAAATTTACCCAAAGACATTTCGAATCAAGTCAAAGAAGGTGCGTTATCTAGTGCACATGGACGCACGTTGTTAGGCATTAAAGATGTCACTATGATGAAAAAGATAAGTCAACAAGCCATACGTGAAAATTGGAGTGTTAGATATCTTGAACAGGTTGTAAATGAATTACAAGACGGTGGGCAGTATAAAAAAAGCAAAGCAACAACGCAAATAAAACCTAAATTCATTCAAAAGCAAGAACGTCGACTGAAAGAAAAGTTTGGGTCTAAAGTAGACATTTCAACTAGCAAGAATATAGGTAAAATAACATTTGAATTCAAAACAGAAGAAGAATTTAAACGACTCATTCAAAAACTCAATGACGAAGTATGATACGTAATCAATCGTATTGATAGAGTGATATTCTATGAAAGAGTGAGTTAAGATGTGTTACATCTTAGGCTTTGCCAAGGAAATAAGTAATAAAATAAAGCTTAAGACGGATACATATTGCGCAATAAATGAGTATAATAATTTAATTATAAAAAAGTTGAATAGGGAGGTTACTATTACATGAATCAGGTCAAAAATGTATTGTCTTCATTATTTGAACCGTTAACTAAAATAGAAACATATGAAAATTTAGCTATTAAAATAGCATTAATTATCATATATATTATTGTTGCACTTATCGTCATAGCAATATTAAACAAAGTAATTGAACAAGCATTTAAAATTCAAAATCGCAGTAGCAAAGGCAATAAGAAACGTTCTCGAACGCTTATTTCTCTTGTGCAAAACGTAGTGAGCTACATTATTTGGTTCATTGTGATTACTACTATCTTAAGTAAATTTGGAATTAGTGTTGAAGGTATCATCGCTAGTGCCGGTGTCGTCGGTTTAGCGGTTGGTTTCGGTGCTCAAACGATTGTTAAAGATATCATAACTGGTTTCTTTATTATATTTGAAAATCAATTTGATGTTGGGGACTATGTTAAAATCAATAGCGGTGGTACAACAGTAGCAGAAGGAACAGTAAAATCTATTGGCTTAAGATCAACGCGAATTAACACAATCACTGGTGAATTAACGATTTTACCAAATGGTAGTATGGGAGAAATTACTAATTTCTCTATTACCAATGGTTTCTCTATAGTAGAAATTCCGGTATCTGTAGAAGAAAACTTAGACAAGGTAGAAAAGCGTCTAAATAAACTATTTACTGCAATGCGCAGCAAATATTACTTATTTATCACTGATCCAGTCGTAGAAGGTATTGATTCGTTGGATGAAACTAAAGTAACGTTTAGAATATCTGCTGAAACCATTCCAGGTGAAGGTGCATCCGGCTCAAGAATATTACGTAAAGAAATTCAAAGAGTATTTGTTCAAGAAGGTATTAAATTACCACAACCAATTTATATTAAAAATAATAATCAACAAGGAAAATCTTAATTATTATTGAGGGGTAATTTCATGACGTCAAATTATGGAATAAATGATATAGTAGAGATGAAAAAGCAACATGCATGTGGAACTAATCGATTTAAAATTATTCGTATGGGTGCTGATATTCGCATCAAATGTGAGAATTGCCAACGAAGTATTATGATTCCACGTCAAACGTTCAATAAAAAATTAAAGAAAATATTAGTATCAAATCAAGATACTGAAGGTTAGGAGAATGATTAATGGCTTTAACAGCAGGAATCGTAGGATTACCGAACGTAGGTAAATCTACCTTATTTAATGCAATAACTAAAGCGGGAGCGTTAGCCGCTAACTATCCATTCGCAACAATTGATCCAAACGTAGGTATCGTAGAGGTACCAGATTCACGTTTAAATAAATTAACAGAAATGGTTGAACCTAAAAAAACTATTCCTACAACTTTTGAGTTTACTGATATTGCAGGTATTGTAAAAGGTGCTTCTAAAGGTGAAGGATTAGGAAACAAATTCCTTTCACATATTCGTGAAGTAGATGCAATTTGCCAAGTTGTACGTGCATTTGATGATGAAAATGTAACGCACGTATCAGGACGCGTAAATCCTTTAGATGATATTGAAGTTATTAATATGGAATTAGTATTAGCAGACTTAGAATCTGTTGAGAAACGTTTGCCTCGTATTGAAAAAATGGCGCGTCAAAAAGATAAAACTGCTGAAATGGAAATGAGAATTCTGTCTAGAATCAAAGAAGCACTTGAAAATGGTGATCCTGTACGTAGCTTAGACTTCAATGAAGAAGATCAAAGATACGTTAACCAAGCACAATTACTAACGTCTAAGAAAATGTTATATATTGCCAATGTTGGAGAAGACGAGATTGGTGATGAAGATAACGATAAAGTAAAAGCAATTCGAGAATATGCAACGAAAGAAGATTCTGAAGTTATCGTTATTAGTGCAAAAATCGAAGAAGAAATCGCTACATTAGATGACGAAGATAGAGAAATGTTCTTAGAAGATTTAGGCATTGAGGAACCAGGACTAGACGTACTTATCAGAACAACATATGATTTATTGGGTTTATCAACATACTTTACTGCAGGTGTACAAGAAGTGCGTGCTTGGACATTCAAACAAGGTATGACAGCACCACAATGTGCAGGTATTATTCACACTGACTTTGAACGTGGATTTATCCGTGCCGAAGTGACAAGTTATGATGACTATGTTGAGCATGGTGGCGAACAAGGTGCTAAAGAAGCGGGTAAACAACGTTTAGAAGGTAAAGAATACATTATGCAAGATGGCGATATCGTACACTTTAGATTTAACGTTTAATAATCACATCTAATTATTTATAGCGATATGCATAGTAAAAATTAAATATTTGATAAAAAAATAAAAAGCAATGTAAGTTTCGCTTGGCTTGAGTGACAGGAGACTTACATTGCTTTTTTATATTGTTTATTTCATTATATCTTAAAAGAACGGTATAACTTTACTAGCTTCAATAATATCTTTGGTGCTAAAAAACTGTTTACCTTCTCCAGTGTAAGCAGGTTCTAGAATCATATTGGCTTTCGCACAATATAACCATTCTGGATTGATACCGCAATTTAAGACTTCTTGAAATTCTTGAAAATCTTTATTCCAATCTAAATCTAATTGCATGTTTTACACCTCGACTATATTATAGAACAAGTGTTCGTAAAAATAAAGTGCTATGTATAAATTTTTTAACTAGTAAACCAATCAGCAGTAACATTCGCATCTAAGTAATTCGCATCAACGTTTTGGTTTAGCTCAGGGGCATAGTAACTATCTGTGTATTGCCATAAAACTTTCTCTCTATTAGGTTCTTGCGTTTGATAAGCTGCTAACCAATAACCATCATAGGCACTTACAGCATTCGGAACGTTGTTGGTCATAAAGTTCTCATAAGAATAAAATAATACTTTTTTATTCCCTGCAAGTTGTTTCATTTCATCAGCCCAAGCTTTTGTAGCAGTGTCAGCATCACCAGAAGTGATTGAATTTTGTTCAAAATCATTTACATAGAATGAAGCTTTAGGTGCACGACTATAAAGCGTTTGAGCTTCATTTCGAGCATCATCAGCATTTTCATACAGGCTATATGAATAGACGCCGAATTTCATATTATTTTTATCTAATAAAGCTGAATTATTCTCCAAACATTGATCAACATATTCTGAACCATATTGACCTCTGATAATGATGAAATCATAATCTTGCTTTAGTTGTTTAACTTGTGCATCCGTTAAGTTTCCTTGCCATTCTGAAATATCTAACACACGATCACCATTTTGTGTTGTGATTGCTTTAGATTTTGTTGAAAAGGTTGAACGGTTACTAGTAGCGTTGTTTTGTTCATTGGGATGATTTTTTAGATATTTTTGATATCCATACCCCATCGTTCCTTTTTGGCTACCTTCAGTCTGTTCAGAAGCGTTTGCATTTAACGCACCTATAGAAGTTGCCATAATAGTTAAACATGCAATAGATGATGTTGTTTTCTTGAACATTTGAGCTCTCCTTTAGATATTTTATTTTTTTAAAATAATATTAATATGCAAAATGCAGTTGTGATGTTAGTACAAAAACTAATGATTCTCAACTTTATAATTGACACGATACATATGTAGAAAAATAAGGTTATGAACAATGTAAATTAGCGGTACAGATGCTGAATAAAATATATTGTAAAAAGTAATACTCTGTGCTATAATCCTTGATTGTGAGTAATGAAAATTATTCCTTGCTTATCGTTAGTATTCGATAGGCCGCATAGACCACAAGGAGGTGCAAGTATAAAATGAGAACATATGAAATTATGTATGTCGTACGTCCAAACATTGAAGAAGATGCTAAAAAAGCAGTTGTTGAACGCTTCAACGGTATCTTAGCTTCAGAAGGATCAGAAGTTTTAGAAGAAAAAGACTGGGGTAAACGCCGTCTTGCTTATGAAATTGAAGATTTCAAAGAAGGTTTCTATAACATCGTACGCATTAAAACTGATAACAACAGAGCTACAGACGAATTCCAACGTTTAGCTAAAATCAGTGACGATATCATCCGTTATATCGTTATCCGTGAAGATCAAGATAAGTAATAAATTAATGGGGGCGTTTTAATGATAAACAGAGTTGTATTAGTAGGTCGTTTAACTAAAGATCCAGAATACAGAACCACTCCCTCAGGCGTAAGTGTAGCGACATTTACTCTAGCAGTTAATCGTACTTTCACGAATGCTCAAGGGGAACGCGAAGCTGACTTCATCAATGTTGTTGTATTTAGAAGACAAGCAGAGAATGTGAATAATTATTTATTCAAAGGTAGTCTAGCTGGCGTTGATGGTCGCATACAATCACGCAGTTATGAAAATCAAGAAGGTCGTCGTATCTTTGTTACTGAAGTTGTAGCAGATAGTGTTCAATTCCTTGAACCTAAAAATGCTCAAGGTGGCCAACGTAATCAAAGTAATAACAATGATTTCCAAGACTACGGTCAAGGATTTGGTGGTCAACAATCAGGACAAAATACGTCTTACAATAACAATAATTCATCAAACAATAAACAATCTGATAATCCATTTGCAAACGCAAACGGACCGATTGATATTAGTGATGATGACTTACCATTCTAATAACAAAATGAACGTATAAAAAAATATTCCAAAGGAGGTAATTAACCATGGCAGGTGGACCAAGAAGAGGCGGACGTCGTCGTAAAAAAGTATGCTATTTCACAGCAAATGGTATTACACACATTGACTATAAAGACACTGAATTATTAAAACGTTTTATCTCAGAACGCGGTAAAATTTTACCACGTCGTGTAACTGGTACTTCAGCTAAATATCAACGTATGTTGACTACAGCTATCAAACGTGCTCGTCATATGGCTTTATTACCATATGTTAAAGACGAAAACTAATATATAGGTATTGGTTAAACCCCGTAGGCTTAAGGCTTATGGGGTTATTTTTTTGTGCTTTGAATTTTAGGGAAAGGATAGAAAAGGGATATAATAATAATTTTACATAAAGCACTTAGTAGTACTACACAAAAAAATCCCCACCAATACTAAATTGATAATTTAGCTTGAAGGGGATTTAATATTATAAATACTAATATTTTATTGTCATTAAATCATTATTTTAAATGATCAACGGCATATTGTGCTTCTTCTTCAGTGAATTTGAAACCATCTTTAGAAGACAACATATCCTTAATATCTGATTTAGAAGTATCGCCATTCTTAGATAAAGATTTGGCTCTTTCTAGTGCATTCTCTTTGTAGTCTACTTTTACATTATCGGCAGCATATTTTGCTTCATCTTCTGTGAAATCGTCGTATTCTACTAACTTATTATAAAGTTCACTTTTTGATTCGATAGAGTCTTGCATATATCGTTGGGCATTTTTTAATGCATTCTTTTTAAAATCCGTCTTCAAATGTTTCATTGCGTAATCTGCTTCATCTTTCGTAAATTGACGCCCATCCTTAGACGTAAGTTCGTCTTCAAGTTGCGATTTTGAAGAATAAGATTGGTCACTGATATGTTTTGCTGTTTCTAACGCATTTTCTTTATAGTCAATTTTTGCATGCTTCATCGCATAATCTACTTGTTCACTAGTAAATTGACCTGAATTTTCATCATTTTTAAGATAATCAGTTAGTTCTTTTTTCGAAAAATGTAAGTTATCACTACTTTCTTCTGCAGTTTTTAACGCATTTTCCTTATAATCTACATCTTTTAAATGATTAACGGCATATTTAGCTGTACTAGAATTAAATTTATCACCACTACTAGAAGTCAATTGGTTATAGATACCTTTTTTAGACATGTACATCGATTTAGCATAAGTTTCAGCACGTTGCAAAGCTTCTTCTTTATCATTCCCGCCAGCTTTACGAGAGTTACCTTCTTGTTTGGATTCATGTGTTGCATTTTCACTATCACTTGATGAAATTGAGTCTGAGACTTTCATAAAAATCACACAAGCTGCTAGTATTAATATAATTAAAATAACTAGACAGCCACAACCGGCGCCGCATCCAATAAGCCAATATTTCCCTTTATTAGAACTATTGAAATCATCGTTTTGAGTACTTTCATTATTACTCACATTTTCATTTTTATCTTGATTATGTATATTGTTTTCTTGTGATTGTTCTTGGGATGAATTGGTATTATTTGGTGGCTCTTCATTAAATGCCATTAAAATATCCTCCTTGTAGTTGGTTAACACTAATTACAATCATACATAAATTAAAATTTACATACAATAGCTATAAAATTTATTTTGTGACATTAATTTAAATTCAAGTCATTATATCGCAATTAATTTTATTTAAAAAGAAAATTATGATAAAAAAGCCTGTCATACACTAAATATATAGTATGACAGGCATTTAATAGAAATTATAAACGAATATCGATATCGTCAATTTGCTGTTGATATTCTTTGTATTTACTTTCGACTAACATTTGATAAGGTGTGTCAAAGAAGTCTGCGAGAATCATTGCATCTTTAAACTTAGGTTCATGTTGATGATTTTCCCATTCCCATAATTGATGGGGTTCATAATGTGTACCATATTTTTTATTAATTAATTCTGTTAATTCGTTAATTTCAAGATTTCGTTTAGTTCTTAAATTAAAAAGTGTATGTGAACTCATGAAATATAACCTCCTAAAAAACAAGTTTGAATTTAAATTGTTTTTACTTACTTTCCAATTCTTTAATTATAAGTAAATAATTTGAGTCTTTTATATACAACCTAAGTTATTTAACTATACTAGTCTTGTTCACAATAATTATCAAGTCTTTTAGCTGATAAATATTAATTATGTTATCTTTATTTCAAGAAATATAAATGTAGGGGAAATTTATAATGAAACTATTTGATTCGCATTTTCATATCATTGATTATGATTTTCCGGTGAAGGAAAATAACGGCTATATGCCTCCATCATTTAAGGTTAATGACTATTTAAATCATACTCAGCAATTAAATGTTGTTGGTGGCGCAATTGTATCAGGGTCATTTCAAGGATTTGACCAAGATTATTTAATATCAGCTTTAAATCAACTTCAGGGTCAATTTGTTGGGATAACGCAGCTACCTGCATCTACATCTGATGATGAAATTCTTCGATTACATGATGAAGGAGTTAGAGGTATTCGATTTAATGTTAAACGTGGTGGGTCTGAAGATATAGCGCTTATTAAGACGTTTGCACAAAGAGTCTATGATTTAGTTGGCTGGCATTCTGAAATATATATTGAATCCAAACAATTAAAAGACTATAAAGAAATTATAAGTTCGTTACCTAAAGTATCAATCGATCATCTTGGCTTGACCGTAGAGGGTTTTGAAGATTTAAAAGCATTAGTCAAACAAGGTGTTTATGTTAAAGCAACAGGATTTGGACGTATAGAAGTTGAGCCTATTGCAGTCATTAAGGAACTGATTGACATTAATCCTGATGCCATTATGTTTGGTACAGATTTACCTTCCACGCGAGCAAAGCGCCCTTTTAGTGAACAAGATATTGAGTTAATTCAAAAGCATTTTGATGAAGAGACACAAGAGAAGATCTTTTATAAAAATGCATTAAAATTTTACAGAATTTCAGAATGAAAATCGAATTTGTAGTAGTGGAAAACGAATATATAAATTATCCATAATTTTTATAATGAGATTTGATATAAGTTTAAATAAAAATATAATAAAATTATATGCTAATGTTTATTCATATTGATGCGTGGTATATATAAGAAGTATACAAAAATAGAAGATGTAAGGAGAGTTCTGAATATGGGCTTTATTGTTATGTTAATAGTCGGAGGATTAATCGGCTGGGTTGCCGGTATGATCATGGGTAAAGATATCCCAGGTGGTATCATCGGTAACATCATCGCTGGTTTAATCGGTTCAGCTGTAGGTAGTAAATTGTTAGGTACTTGGGGACCTGTATGGGGTGGCGTACCAATCATTCCAGCACTAATCGGTGCAATTATTGTTATTTTCGTTGTTTCTTTAATTTTAAAAGCACTTAGAAAATAATAGCAATATTAAGAGAGCTACTTTAATAGTAGCTCTCTTTTTTAGTTTAATGAAATTTTAATTAATTAAAGCCTGATGGTTATGAATATCTTCAAAATCATAGTTCTTTATAATCTCACATCCTAGTGGATGTCTACCATTATCAACGTGCTTATTAACTTCTTCTAATACTTCCAGAATTTCATACTCAGGCGTTTCAATATTAAATGAATACCTAAATATATGTCCGTGGTCCGATTTAACAGTTGCCATGAGTTCGTCGTTTACCATTTTATAACCTAGTAATTCCATTATTGATTCCCCTCCAATAAGTGTGATTACTTAGTTATAATGTAGCATGTAAAAATGCATGATGACAGTAATTTTACTTAAATGTTAATGATTATCATTTCACTTATCTTTTTGAGGGGGGTATATTTTAAAAGTAGCTAAAATTGGGCATAAAAAGAGGGTGACGTCGGGTTAAGGCGTCACCCAGGAGTATTATGTTCATGAATATAAAAGACTTTGTAGTTATTATTTAACTACACCCTAATACTATCATGTTACCTACTGTAATGACAATAAAAAGTGCTTAAAATATAAAAAAATTTCGTTTAGTACTAATATTTGTAAAAAGTTATATTTAAGTTATTTATTAAACTTAAAATGATTGTGTCGCTTATTAACATTTAGACTACGCGTAGACTTACATATTTATATAAGTTATGGCATAATTTTTATAATATTTGATTGAAGAGGGTGTATATATGGATCGAATAATAACGTTTATTACTATTACGTTACTTATTATCATTGTGCCTGGTCCAGACTTTTTGATTGTCATGAAAAACACAATCCATTAGGGCAAACTAAATGGTTCTATGGCAGCTTTAGGTATTACCTCTGCTCATATCATTTATTCATCGTTAGCTGTATTGGGAATTGTATATATTCTTACAAGTTTATATTATGTATTTTTGATTATAAAAATTCTAGGTGCCTGTTATCTGATTTATCTAGGCGTACAAAGTATTCGTTCAGCTTGTCAGTCGATGAACTTTAATACGGGTGGTAATAAAGTCAATGATGTGAGTTGTTTTACCTCATATCGACAAGGCTTTCTAAGCACAATTTTGAACCCTAAAGCGTTACTTTATTATGTGAGTGTTTTACCGCAATTTTTGTCAACTGGCGGCATTGAAGTGAAATCACAAGTAGCCATTTTATCTTTAGCAGTCATTATGGTTATCTTAATTTGGTTTTTATTCTGTGTATTTGTATTTCAATATATTAAATTATTATTCAGTCAGCCTAAAGTAAAAGCTATATTTGATTATACTGTAGGTTTTATTTTAATTGGATTATCAATTAATTTATTATTAAGCAAGAGTAGATAAATTTCAGTAAAGGATTGTAGTATATGAAATTATATTTAGTGAGACATGGAGAATCACAATCAAATTATGATAATAAACATAATCGAGCTTATTTCTGTGGCCAATTAGATGTGCCATTAACCAAGAAAGGTATTGAAGGCGCAAAAAATTTGGAAAGCTACTTTAAAGACAAACATATTGATCATGTTTATATATCTGATTTAACTCGAACACAGGAAACCTATCGTTATATCTTTCCTTATGACATACCTTCTACTATCACTTCATTGCTTCGAGAACGTTCTTTAGGAGTATTTGAAGGTGAGTATAAAGATAAGTTAATGCAAGATGCGCAATATCATCGTTACTTTAACAATCCTGAATATAAAGATTTTCGTCATAGTTTCACTCAAAAAGCGCCTATGGGTGAAAGTTATAGAGATGTATATAATAGAGTTCATCAATTCTTTGGACAAATGAATATGAGTGACGATGAAACAATTGTAATCGTAGCACATCAAGTAGTTATTCGTTGTATATTTGCATATTTCAATGTAATTGGTGAAGAAGAAGCATTAGATTACAATGTCGAAAATTGTAAACCATACTTTTTAGAAGTATAAAATGTATAATAACAATTGATTAACACGCAAAAATCCAAACCGCATATTTTAACGGTTTGGATTTTTATGTGCCTAGAAAAGTATGTCAGTCACAACATTTTATTTATCTAAAACGTCAGATTTAATATTTTTATCGTCTAGGAATTTTTGAATTTTATCTTGTTGTTTACCATTTACATCACCTGCATAATGTGTAGGCACATCGACAACGTTAATTGTATTTTGTGGTTCATAATTAAGCTGCTCAATGCTCTTATCTACATCTGCGATTGTGCTATTTAAGGCGTGGAAATAATTAATAATACGCTCAGTGTTTTCCTTATACCCAGAAGGTAAGGTATTGTTTTTAACGAATTTTTTGAAATGTAAATCATTTTTAACAGCTAAGTTTGATAATTTGCTGAGCTTTTTAGCTTGTTTATCAGTGATTCTTGTTTGTCCTGTACTTTGTCGGTCAATTTGACTTTGCATCACGTATTTATTATCTAAAATATCGCTATTAACATCTAAATATTTTTTAATGGCTTTATTCATTTCATCTTCGCTAAGTTTTTGGTTCTCTTTATTTGAAGTGAAAATATCACTTTCTGTTAAATTTTTAGCGTGTTTTGGTGCATTAACGCCATTACTATGATGGTCTGTTGTATCATTATCATCCTCAGGTGCACAAGCGCTTAATGTTAGTAATAATGATAAAAAGAGACCTATTAATATATTCTTCTTCATAGGTTTATAAATCTCCTTTATTAGTAACGCAACTATAATTTTACATAATAATAGATTATCATTTATCGAAAAATAATTGAATGTTAAGTACTTAAATTCATAGCCATCTATGAACAATTTGTGGCATTTATCTAGTTACATAGTTTGTAAATCGGCTAAAAGATTATCTAGGATTTTATGGGTTATAGGTAACTTTTTTAATTTTCTCTTATTAATTAGTATAAGTGATTCACTATTTTTAAAAAAATACTAATATAAATTCTTTCAGATTGGCTCATCTCATTGTAAAGTTGTGTTAATGTTTCGGATTGTGAAGCGAATTGAAGTAGCGTATAGACTTTACTGTAATGAGATGATGGATTTACAAGTAGCTTCAAATTACTCAATTGTTCTTCTGAAATTAGGGAAAGAGATTCGTGACATACAGTGACCTCCAACTGTACAAACATAGATTAGCAAAGATAAAGTGAAAGTTACAAAAAAACAGAGACGCTCGTAAAAAACGTCTCTGCTTTATATGAAGATATTTGATAGGTTAAGTGTTTAATATGGATAAATGTGAAGTAAATAAACTTCTAACATATCCTAAAAAGATTATTAATTTCTAATGATATAATCAAATGCATTTAATGCCGCATTGGCACCGGCACCCATAGAAATAATAATTTGTTTATTTTTCTGATCGGTAACGTCGCCAGCAGCAAATATACCTGGAACGTTTGTATTGTTATTACGGTCAATAACAACTTCGCCACGGTTATTTAGTTCTACTGCATCACCAATCCAACTTGTATTTGGAACTAGTCCGATTTGAACGAAGATACCATCTAAACTTAATTCTTTCATTTCGCCAGAATTTAAATCTTCGTAACTAATACCAGTTACATGATCTTCACCTAATACTTCAGCAGTTCGTGCATTAGTGTGGATATCTACGTTTGATAGTGAACGTAAACGATCTTGTAATACAGTGTCTGCTTTAAGTTCTGATGAATATTCAAATAAAGTAACATGTTTAACAATTCCTGCTAAGTCGATAGCAGCTTCAACACCAGAGTTTCCTCCGCCGATAACTGCAACGTCTTTGTTTTCAAATAAAGGACCATCACAGTGAGGGCAGAAAGCAACACCTTTATTGATTAAACGATCTTCACCAGGAATGTTAAGTTTACGCCAGCTTGCACCTGTTGAAATAATAGCGGTTTTAGTTTCTAAAACTGCATTATTTTCAAGTGTGACACGAATAGCTTGGTCTGTCTTCTCGATATTAGTAGCACGGATGCCTGTCATTGTATCAATATCATATTCTTCAATATGAGCAGCTAAATTAGCTGAGAATTGAGAACCTGTTGTTTCTTTTACAGTGATAAAGTTCTCGATGCCAGCAGTATCATTAACTTGACCACCAATACGGTCAGCAATAATACCTGTACGTAGTCCTTTACGAGCTGTATAAATTGCGGCACTACCACTAGCTGGACCACCACCGATGATTAAAACATCATATGGATCTTTACCTTCAAATTCAGAAGCATCTTGTGTACTGCCTAATTTAGTTAAGATATCTGAAATAGTCATACGTCCATTGCCAAATTCTTCACCATCTAAGAATACAGCTGGGACAGCCATGATATCTTCTGATTCTTCACGGAATACAGAACCATCAATCATTGTATGAGTGATATTAGGGTTAACAACACTCATTAGATTTAATGCTTGAACAACGTCAGGACATTTTTGACATGTCAAACTAACGTAGGTTTCAAAGTTGTATTTACCTTCTAAACCTTTAATTTGATCAATAATTGATTGTTTCTCTTTAGGTGCACGACCACTTACTTGTAAAATTGCTAATACAAGAGAATTAAATTCATGACCTAATGGAATTCCGGCAAACGTTACGCCAGCTTCTTCATCAGGTTTGCTGACTGAGAAGCTTGGTGTACGTTTTAATTCTTTTTCTACGATTGTTATATGTTCAGACATTTCAGCGATTTCATCTAAAAGTTCTTTAAGTTCTTTAGATTTGTCGTCAGAACCGATACTAGCCCTGAATTCTACATCGCCTTCCATTAGTCCTAAAAGTTGTTGCAATTGTTGTTTTAAATCAGCATTAAGCATTCTTTAATGCCTCCTTAAATTTTACCTACTAAGTCTAATCCTGGTTGTAATGATTCAGAACCTTCTTCCCATTTAGCTGGGCATACTTCACCTGGATGTTGACGTACATATTGAGCGGCTTTGATTTTATTTACTAATGTGCTTGCGTCACGGCCAATACCATCTGCATTAATTTCAGCTGCTTGAACAACACCGTCTGGATCAATGATGAAAGTACCACGTTGAGCTAAACCAGCTTCTTCATCTAATACATCAAAATTACGAGTGATTGTTTGAGAAGGGTCACCAATCATTTGATATTGGATTTTACTGATTGCATCTGAATGATCATGCCAAGCTTTGTGTACGAAATGAGTATCAGTTGATACTGAGAATACATTTACACCTAAGTCTTGTAATTTATCATATTGGTTTTGTAAATCTTCTAATTCAGTTGGGCATACGAATGAGAAGTCAGCTGGGTAGAAACATACTACGCTCCAAGAACCTTTTAAATCATCTTGGCTTACTTCTTTGAATTCGTCTTTTTTAGGATCATAAGCTTGCGCTGTGAATGGTAGAATTTCTTTATTGATTAATGACATAACTTAAACTCCTCCTGATTATCATGAATATTAATTAGAACTACATAATAATTATTGCTTGTTTATAATAATTCTAATTTCTTAAATATTATTATTACATGCTACTTCTTATTCGTCAACTTAATGCACTTATAACTATTGAAATGTTGATTTAACATTGTTCAAATAGGTTTTTTGAATCATATGTTGAGAAAGTAAATATGTGTTTAAGTTTTAGTGTTTACTTTGAAAATGTTATTTTAAAAGTGCTTATGAATATCAATTAACTTTTTCCATTCTCAACTAAACATATGTTTTTGATAATAAATAATATGAATAATTAAAAAGACGGAATAGAAATCAACATTAATGATGAAGGTTTCATATCCCGTTCAACAATGGCTAATGTATGGGTTAGTTCTTTATAACTTAAATAGTCAGTTAATCAATAACTTTAACTGTGACAGATCCTACTCTATCATAGTCAGCAGTATAAGTACCTTCTTCTAAATTTAAAGGAGAAATGAAAGTTCCAGATGAAATAAATTGTCCTCTTTTTAATGATTTACCATGAGAATGTAATTTTTTGTTTAACCATTTTACTGATTCAATTGGGTTGCCAAGCACTTCACTAGAGTTACCTGTTTCAATTTGGTTATCATCCTTGAATAACTTTAAATTAATATCAGCAAATGCCTCGTAATCAAGAGGTGTGATACGTTCACCAACCACAATAAGTCCAGTAGCTGTATTATCAGAAATTAAATCACCTAAAGTGAAATTTGGGAACCAATCTTTATAACGTGCATCGGGAATTTCGATGCCTGGTGCGACTTTTACGCTTTCTAATATCGTTTGTGTATCAGCATCTTCAGGTAAATCCGCAGTTAATTCGAAAATAATTTCAGGCTCCAATAGTGGTGCAAATAACGTTGTAAGAGACACACCATGACCGTTTTCTACGACTTGATGAGATAAAATAGTACCGTATGCTGGTTCATTAGTGTTAGCAATTGCTTGAGTTGCAGCACTCGTCATACTAACTTTATAACCTTTAATAGGTACATTCTTCTCGGCTTGAATTTGATGGATAAGATCATCTTGTGTTTTGTAAGCTTCTGGTTCAGTTAGATTATATGTTTTGCTTACAAATTCGATAGGTTCTTTTGAAATGTATGCTTGAAATAAGGCATTTGATACTTCTTTGTTTGCTTGACTCATGATACCTCTCCTTAAATATCTGAAAATTGTTACTATTATGATAACTATAAAATTATTATCATGCAAATGTTTTACGGAAGATAGTTAAACCTTTATAAAAGCAAAATGAAATATAAATTGTTACGATGTAATAAATAGACTTGAAGGAGTAGATACCATGTCAGACTATGTTTACGATTTGATGAAAAAACACCACTCAGTGAGACAATTTAAAGATAAAGCACTAAGTGATGAAACAGTTCAAAAGTTAGTAGAAGCAGGGCAAAGCGCATCAACGTCAAGTTACTTACAAACATACTCAATTATAGGTGTAGATGATCCTGAAATTAAAAAACAATTGAAAGAAGTTTCAGGACAGCCATATGTTGTCGATAATGGCTATTTATTTGTATTTGTTTTAGATTATTATCGTCATAATTTAATAAATGAAAATGTAGACTTTGATATGCAAACGTCTTTTGAATCGGCAGAAGGATTATTGGTAGGAGCTATTGATGTAGCATTAGTTTCTGAAAATGTTGCTTTAGCTGCTGAGGATATGGGTTATGGTATTGTTTACTTAGGTTCACTACGAAATGATGTTGCGCGTGTCAAAGAAATTTTAGATTTACCTGAATATGCTTTTCCATTATTTGGAATGGCTGTTGGCGAGCCAGCAGATGATGAAAATGGTGCACCTAAGCCACGTTTACCGTTTGAGCATGTATTTCATAAAAACGTTTATAATAGCAATGCTAAAGAACAAAGAGAAGCTATTCAGAAATATGATGAGAAAATCAGTGAGTATTATAAAGAACGTACGAATGGAAAGCGTCAAGAAACATGGTCACAACAAGTTGCTGGGTTCTTAAGTGGTAAAACACGTTTAGATATGTTGGAAGAGCTAAATAAATCTGGGTTAATGAAAAAATAAGCTATTAATAAAAAAGCGTAGCTAATGGTTACAATTGTTCGAAATAAACATTGTAATGTTTTAGCTACGCTTTTTTTAAATATTAATTTGTTGATAAATCTCCATATTCATTTGAATTGAATTTATCTTTATCCATATTACCTGTAAGTTTTGCAGTTCCAGTACCTGCTAATATTGAATCATTAACGTTAAGGGCAGTACGTCCCATATCGATAATTGGTTCTATTGAAATAAGTACCCCTGCAAGTGCAACTGGTAGATTTAAAGTTGATAATACTAAGATAGATGCGAAAGTTGCACCACCGCCGACACCAGCTACACCAAATGAACTGATTATAACAACGCCAATTAATGTAAGAATAAATGGTAAATCAATATCTACATTTGCAACTGGTGCTACCATAATGGCTAACATAGCAGGATAAATTCCCGCACAACCATTTTGACCTATTGATAAGCCGAATGATGCTGAGAAATTAGCGATACCATCTGGTACACCTAATCGTTGTGTTTGAGTTTGAATGTTTAAAGGTAATGCACCAGCGCTTGAGCGAGAAGTAAATGCAAATATAAGCACTTCTAAAGTTTTCTTAACGTAACGCACTGGATTGATTCCCATTACTGCTAATAATATTAAATGGATAATGTACATTGTGATTAATGCTGCATAAGATGCAATCATAAATTTACCTAAGGTCCATATCGCTTGAAAATCACTCGTAGCGATTGTAGATGCCATAATCGCGATGATACCATATGGTGTTAGTCTTAAAACGAATGTAACGATAGACATTACTAATGCGTATATAGCATCGATGCCGCGTTTTAACAAACTACCACTTTCTGGTTGTTTGCGAGCAACACGTAAATATGCAAATCCTACAAAGATTGCAAAGATAACCACTGCAATTGTAGAAGTTGTTCTCTGACCAGTGAAATCTAAGAATGGATTGCTAGGTAATAATTCAAGAATTTGCTGTGGTAACGTATTAGCAGTCAGATCTTTAGCTTGGCTACTAATTTCGCTTCCTCTTGAGTTTTCTGCACTACCTAAATCAATGCTTGAGGCATCAAGTCCAAATACAATGGCATAAAAAATTCCTACTATAGCAGCAATAGCTACAGTACCAATTAAAAACATAAAAATATAAGTACCAATTTTAGCGAATTTATCACCAATTTGTATTTTACTGAATGCTGACACAATTGAAATGAATATAAGTGGCATTACAATCATTTGTAACAAAGCCACATACCCGTCTCCCACAATACTAAACCAGTCAGTAGTTGTTTCAAGTACTTTGGAGTTTGCTCCATAAATAAGATGTAACGCTATACCAAACACAATTCCCAACCCTAATGCGGTAAATACTCTTTTAGGGAATGAGACGTGCTTTCTAGACATTATGAATAACCCAATTAAAAACAATATCATAACGACAATATTAATAACTGTAAAAAAAGTCCCCATAATTAGTCTCCTTTGAATATTCTAATTCCGACATACTTAATAAGGATAATACTATTTATTTTATATTTCAATAGCTTGAAATAAAAAGTATAAATTATAAGTTTTTGAAAACACACAATAGTTAATTGAATTAAAATAATTTAAAGATTTAAATCGTTAATCATATTAATATAGAAACGAAAAAAGGTGAGACAATGAATTCAAAATGAATTCTGTCTCACCTTTGTATAAAGAGTTAGTATTGCGACAAATAGGTCCTGTTACCAATCATTAAATAATTGAAATCTTTATAAATTAAATAATCTCGCAAAGAAACCTTTATTCTCATCATTAGTTCTATTATGAGAAGATTGCGTTTTAATATCTTCTTTTAATGTATCGATAGATTGTTGATTATTATCATTAATTTCTTTAACTAAACTATTTTTAGTGTATTCAGATTGCTCTTTTTGAGCTGTTTGGATGGCTTCTTGTGAATTTTGAATAGCCAATAATGATTGATTGTGAGTATCTAATTTTTCAGTGATTTGATTTTGAAGTTCTTTTAATTCCGTTTGTTGTTGGTGAACTTGGCTAATCATTTGACCGAGCATTTGACGTTCTTCGCGCATTTTTTGAATTTCTGTGCGTAATTCTTCTACCAATTGTGTAGCACCTTGATCAGCAGGTAGTTGTTCATTATCTTCTTTGACAATCACTTGTAAGAAGTCTTTTTCTTTTTCAAGCTCTTCAAAAGCTAAATCATAACTATTCGTTTGTTTTACTTTTTCAGCGATATCTTGGAAAAGTTCGATATCTTCTTCTTTAAAGTCAGTAGCTTCACGGCCACGATATTCTGTCTTACTAAGTTGATAGCCACGTTCTTCTAAGTGTTGGACTATCTTACGGACTTGTTTTTCACTTAGTTCGACACGCTGAGCGAATTCTTTGGTTAACATAGCTGAAAGTCCTTTCGTTCTTTGATTTATGTACACTGACGTTTGTCTTCTGTCAGTGAAACGTCAGTCTAACCTCAAATATTAGTTTAACCCTTTATATCGCTCATTTCAAGTGTTCCTAATGGGGTAGGCGTAAATTCATTTTGACTAATAAAGGATAAATAATATCTCGAGAAATGCCGTTAGCAAACACATATTTTAAAATGTAATTTGATTTAACACTTGCTGGATAGATATCTTTTGTTAATTCTATATTTGATTTAATGAATAAGTCTACTTTAAAAGGCGAGTCAATTTTTGAATAGTTAGGATGTATATATTCAATTTCACTTTGTCGTTCAAAGCCGTTTGATAATAATAATTGTTGGCGTTGAGTTAAAGCTTGTTGATTGATGTCTTTTAATGGATGATTCGTCTTAGGAACTTCCACCATTACAAAATTAATATCACGAGAATGAACTTTATTAGAAAGTTGATTTAATTGATGTTCTATTTCTTGAAGTGTATTAATTAGGACATCTTCATAATTTGGTGTATCATTGGCGATTAAATGTATTAAAAATGCCGAATTTGTTGTTGCTTCATAATGTGCCGTTGCTAAACTAATAATCTCATCATCTTGTATGCCCACAAGAAATACGTAATCATTTTCGGTCTTATTATTTTTTAAGGATCTTTCAATAATATAGCTATCTTCATAGAAATTCACATCTAATTGTTGATTATAAAAAGTGATTGCTTTGTCATAATATTCATCTTTTATTGATTGAATTACGTGAAAATTCATTATGTCACCCCCACGATAGTTTGTTTAAGTATAGCATATTTAAACATTTTGACGTCATTGTTAAAAAGATATTGAGATTGAAAAAAACCGTAAAATGAACTTAAAACTACGTTCATTTCACGGTCTCAAAGTTTAAAATGAATATTGATTATGATTTAGGACCTTTAGATTCGTTTGCATAATGTGTAATATCAATTTCTTCATAAGCTGAGTTATTTTCCTCAACTTCGTCGTGTGAAGAGTTATCTTTGTTGGCAATTACTAAAAATTTACCATCTAAAATATCTTTTTTGTATTTTTCTGTTTGCTCTTCAGATAATTCATAACGAGCTAAAACGGCTTCTTCGCCATCCTCACCAGTTAATAATTTAGACATACGGTCACTAAAAGAACCACTTGTAGCAATTAAAGTAACTTGAGAATCATGGAAATCATCTAAATGTAATTTACTTTTACTTACAACGACTAATTCATTTTCTGAGTATCCTTCAGCTTTTTTCTTATCAATAACGTTATAAATCTCATCTTGCTTGTCTAATACGGTAAAATCTGCCATATTAATCGCCCTCCATCTTTTCGTCCTACTTTTAATAAAAGTATACCCTTAAGAATATTTATAAAACTCAACTATAGTTATTATATAATTAATTAAGAATGGTTTACAAATAGTGATGAACAATATTTAGTTAAACGCTTACACTTGAAAATATTATTATGAAAGGGCTTGTAACAATTTCTATCATATTGAAAATAAAGCAAAAGTTTGCTATTATCGTTAAATAATTTATATTACTCATATAATCTAAAGAATATGGCTTTAGAAGTTTCTACCATGTTGCCACAAACGACATGACTATGAGTTCAGACTCAATACATAAAAGAGCAAGTTTTATTTAAATAGCTATCTAGAATACTATATAAAAGTTGTTTAGCTTTGGAGGTTGTATATTCACCCACTTCATCCTATGAGGTAAAACAAATTTAAAATTATAAAGTGTTTGAAGAAGAATACATTTAAATATACGGCTTCTTGAAATTTCAAAATACTATGTATTGCCTGTACGCTCATGGATCCTGAAACTTTTTCGCAAAGTTTGAGGCTTTTTTTGTATACAAATTTAGGAGGTTTTGACGTGGAATCGCTTAGACAGAAAGTCAAAGAAGATGGCGTAGTAATTGACGAAAAAATATTGAAAGTGGATGGTTTTTTAAATCATCAAATCGATGCAAAATTGATGCATGAAGTAGGCAAAACATTTTATGAGCAATTTAAAGATAAAGGTGTCACAAAGATCTTGACAATCGAGGCTTCAGGCATTGCTCCAGCTATTATGGCATCTTTACATTTTGATGTTCCTTGTTTATTTGCTAAAAAGGCTAAACCAAGTACGTTGAAAGATGGCTTTTATAGTACCGATATTCATTCTTTTACAAAGAATAAAACAAGTACGGTTATTGTTTCGGAAGAATTTCTAAATGAGAATGATACGGTTTTAATTATTGATGATTTCTTAGCCAACGGTGATGCTTCACTTGGGTTATATGATATTGCGCAACAAGCTAAAGCTAAAACGGTTGGTATTGGTATTGTTGTTGAAAAGAGTTTCCAAGATGGTAGACAAAGATTAGAAGATGCAGGTTTAAACGTTTCTTCATTATGTAAAGTGGCTTCATTAAAAGGAAACCAAGTGACACTACTAGGTGAAAATGAATGAAGACGTTCATTTTAAGTTTACAACACTTATTAGCAATGTATGCCGGAGCGATATTAGTACCAATTATTGTTGGTACCAGTCTTAAATTTACGCCGGAACAAATTGCGTATTTAGTCACAGTGGATGTTTTTATGTGTGGTGTAGCAACATTTTTACAAGCTAACAAAGTGACAGGTACAGGATTACCCATTGTACTAGGATGTACATTTACTGCGGTAGCACCTATGATTTTAATCGGTCAAACGAAGGGCTTGGATGTGCTATATGGTTCATTGTTTGTATCAGGTATTTTAGTTGTTATTATTGCACCATTCTTCTCTTATTTAGTTAAATTCTTTCCACCTGTCGTAACTGGAAGTGTGGTTACAATTATAGGAATTAATTTAATGCCAGTAGCAATGAATTATTTAGCTGGTGGAGAAGGTGCTAAAGACTATGGAAATCCTAAAAATTTAATTTTAGGAGGCGCTACATTAGTCATTATTCTTATTTTACAAAGATTTACGAAGGGGTTCTTAAAATCCATTGCGATTTTAATCGGACTAGTTGCAGGTACAATATTGGCAAATGTGCTTGGCTTAGTAGATGTTAAGCAAGTGGGAGAAGCCCATTGGTTAGGAATACCTCAACCATTTCGTTTTTCTGGTTTTGGTTTTGATTTAGGTGCGATACTTGTATTTACAATTGTAGCCATCGTAAGTTTAATAGAATCGACAGGTGTATATCATGCACTAAGTGAAATTACTGGTAAAAAGTTGGAAAGAAAAGATTTTCGTAAAGGTTACACTGCGGAAGGTCTTGCTATTGTATTAGGATCAATTTTTAACTCATTTCCTTATACGGCATACTCTCAAAATGTTGGACTAGTATCTTTATCAGGTGCTAAGAAAAACAATGTCATTTACGGCATGGTTATTTTACTTTTAATATGTGGTTGTATTCCTAAATTAGGTGCATTAGCTAATATCATCCCATTACCTGTATTAGGCGGTGCAATGATTGCAATGTTTGGTATGGTTATGGCTTATGGTGTTAGCATTTTAGGACATATTGATTTTAAAAATCAAAATAATTTACTAATTATTGCAGTATCCGTAGGTTTAGGTACAGGCATTAGTGCAGTACCTCAAGCATTTAAAGCGTTAGGTGAGCAATTTGCTTGGCTAACTCAAAATGGCATTGTACTAGGTGCTATTTCAGCAATTATTCTTAATTTCTTTTTTAATGGTCTAAAGTATAAACAAAGCGAAGAAAATGTGAAATAATAGAAATAACTATATAAAAAATGGAGGCTGTATTATCAATGTGGGAAAACAAGTTTGCTAAAGAATCTTTAACGTTTGACGATGTTTTATTAATTCCAGCTGCATCAGATGTGTTACCTAGTGATGCGGATCTTAGTGTTGAATTATCAGAACGAATTAAATTAAATATTCCAGTTATATCAGCTGGTATGGATACAGTAACCGAGTCTAAAATGGCCATCGCAATGGCACGTCAAGGTGGTCTAGGTGTCATTCATAAGAATATGGGCATCGAAGAGCAAGCTGAAGAAGTTCAAAAAGTTAAACGCTCAGAAAACGGTGTAATTACAAACCCATTCTACTTAACGCCAGACGAAAGTGTGTATGAAGCAGAAGCTTTAATGGGTAAATATCGTATTTCAGGTGTACCAATTGTTAGTGATAAAGAATCAAGAGAGCTAGTAGGTATTCTAACTAATCGTGATTTACGTTTTATTGAAGACTTTTCAATCAAAATTTCTGACGTTATGACTAAAGAAAACTTAATTACAGCTCCTGTAGGCACTACATTAGATGAAGCCGAAACAATTCTTCAAGAACACAAAATTGAAAAACTACCTTTAGTTGAAAATGGTCGTTTAGAAGGTTTAATTACAATTAAAGATATTGAAAAAGTGCTTGAATTCCCTCACGCAGCAAAAGATGCGCATGGACGTTTACTAGCTGCTGCAGCTATCGGTACATCTAAAGATACAGAAATTCGTGCTCAAAAATTAGTCGAAGCTGGCGTAGATGCATTAATTATCGATACAGCACATGGTCACTCTAATGGCGTTATTCAAGAAGTTAAAAAAATGAAAGAAAAATATCCAGAGATTACAATCGTAGCTGGTAACGTAGCCACTGCTGAAGCTACACGTGCATTGTTTGAAGCTGGTGCTGACGTCGTTAAAGTTGGTATTGGACCAGGATCAATTTGTACAACACGTGTCGTAGCTGGTGTAGGTGTGCCTCAAATTACTGCGATTTATGATTGTGCTACTGAAGCTCGTAAATTTGGTAAAGCAATCATAGCGGATGGTGGTATTAAATTCTCTGGTGACATTATTAAAGCATTAGCTGCTGGTGGACATGCAGTAATGTTAGGAAGCTTATTAGCTGGTACTGAAGAAAGCCCAGGCGCAACTGAAGTATTCCAAGGCAGACAATATAAAGTTTACCGTGGTATGGGTTCTTTAGGCGCTATGGAAAAAGGATCAAACGACCGTTACTTCCAAGAAGACAAAACGCCTAGAAAATTTGTCCCTGAAGGTATTGAAGGACGTACTGCATATAAAGGTCCTTTACAAGATACAATTTATCAACTTATGGGTGGCGTAAGAGCTGGTATGGGTTATACAGGTTCACCTGATTTAAAAACACTACGTGATGAAGCACAATTCACACGTATGGGCCCTGCTGGTTTAGCAGAAAGCCATCCACATAACGTACAAATTACAAAAGAATCACCAAACTATTCATTTTAATTTAAATCAAGTGTGATGAAGTCAATTTGTTAGAAAGAATGGGGAGCACTTTTCATTTTAAATGTGATTGTCATAGAGGTTGTTCACTTTTAAGAAGAATCTAAAAGCAATGCATTGTGGGAAGTGTCTCTCTATTGTTTACATAAAATTCAATTAAAAGGAGATTCACAATTATGGAAATGGCTCAAGAGCAAGAGTTGATTCTTGTCTTAGACTTTGGTAGTCAGTACAATCAATTGATTACGCGTCGTATTCGTGAAATGGGCGTATACAGTGAATTACATGATCACGAAATTACGGTTGATGAAATTAAACGTATGAATCCTAAAGGTATTATTCTTTCAGGTGGTCCGAATTCAGTATATGAGGAAGGTTCATTCACTATCGACCCTGAAATTTATAATTTAGGCATTCCTGTACTAGGTATTTGTTATGGTATGCAGTTGACGACTAAACTTTTAGGCGGAAAAGTTGAACGCGCTAATGAACGTGAGTATGGTAAAGCAATTATTAATGCAAAATCAGATGAGTTATTCTTTGGGTTACCAGCTGAACAAACTGTATGGATGAGTCATTCTGATAAAGTAATTGAAATTCCAGACGGATTTGAAGTGATTGCGGATAGTCCAAGTACAAGTTATGCAGCAATTGAAGACAAAGAACGCCGAATTTACGGTGTTCAATTCCACCCTGAAGTACGTCATACAGAATACGGTAATGATTTATTAAGAAACTTCGTACGCCGTGTGTGTGAATGCACAGGCGAATGGACAATGGAAAACTTTATCGATATCGAAGTTGAAAAAATCCGTAAACGCGTTGGAGATCGCAAAGTATTATGTGCGATGAGCGGGGGCGTAGACTCATCAGTTGTAGCTGTCTTATTACATAAAGCGATTGGCGATCAATTGACATGTATCTTTGTTGACCATGGTTTACTTCGTAAAGGCGAAGGTGACATGGTTATGGAACAATTTGGTGAAGGTTTCGATATGAATATTATTCGTGTGAACGCACAGGAACGTTTCATGGATAAATTAAAAGGTGTATCTGATCCAGAACAAAAACGTAAAATTATTGGTAATGAATTTGTATATGTGTTTGATGATGAAGCGGCAAAATTAACTGACGTTGATTTCTTAGCACAAGGTACGCTTTACACTGACGTCATCGAATCAGGTACTAAAACTGCACAAACTATCAAATCTCACCATAACGTAGGTGGATTACCTGAAGATATGGAATTTGAACTTATTGAGCCGATTAACACGTTATTTAAAGATGAAGTGCGTGCATTAGGTATAGAATTAGGCATTCCTGAACATTTAGTGTGGAGACAGCCTTTCCCAGGTCCAGGTTTAGGAATCCGTGTATTAGGTGAAATTACTGAAGATAAATTAGAAATCGTACGAGAATCAGATGCGATTTTACGTGAAGTTGTGCGTGAGGAAGGCCTTGAGAGAGACATTTGGCAATATTTCACAGTACTTCCTGGCATTCAATCTGTAGGTGTTATGGGAGACTATCGTACGTATGATCATACTGTAGGTATTCGTGCAGTTACATCTATTGACGGTATGACAAGTGACTTCGCCCGCATTGATTGGGAAGTCCTACAAAAAATCTCAAGTCGTATCGTAAACGAAGTAGACCACGTTAACCGCGTAGTCTATGACATCACTTCTAAGCCACCAAGCACTATAGAGTGGGAATAATAACATAAAATGAAGAAACCTCTTAGGCATAGGCTTAAGAGGTTGTTTTTTATGATTTTTAAATTAAAAAAGGGCAGAAAAAGGGCATATTAAATTAATTTCCAACTTTTTCTAATTTATTCATCATATCTTTATCCATTTGCTCGGTGACGTGGCTATATATTTCTAATGTTGTTTTATGGTCTGTGTGACCTACACGCTCCATTATAGCTTTAAGAGATACACCTAATTGCGATAATAATGATATGTGACTGTGACGCATACTGTGACTTGTCACATGCTTTTTTATCCCTATATTTTGTGTAGCTATTTGTATATTTCTGTTTATTGATGTGAGAGGTAGAGGGTTACCTCTATGACTTGTAAATATAAAACCTCTATCAACATACATGTTTTCCCATTGTATCGCTCTCTTATTTTCCAACATAACCTTACGCAAAATATCACAACTTCTAGTAGTTAAAGATATAGTACGATATGATGATGCTGTTTTTGTAGTATCTTTGAAACCTATTTTGTTACCATCTTTTCGCCAGTGTATAGTGCCATCAATGAGAAGTTTCTTTTTTTCAAAGTCGATATTATCGGGTTGAATTGCTAAGAGTTCGCCAATACGCATGCCATTTAATGCTTGAAATTCAACTATGTAAGCAGTAAATAAGTATGATCTTTTCATATAACTAGCACGCTTTTTATTTGCTATGCGTTTTAATTGTTCAGCAATAGCCAGAATTTCAGCCATTTCTAAATAATTCTCACGTTTAGCTTTAATTTCTTCTCTTGTAGTCGCTTTTTTAGGCATAACAACATCATCTATGTATGATATATCAGTGATGTTATATTTCTTTTGAGTATATCGAAGTATATTTTTGATGATACTTAAATCGTCTTTAACTACTTTATGGCTTAGTCCATCTTTTAATGATGAGTTAATTAAATCTTGTATAACTTTAGCATTCATATTTTGAACAAGAATATCTTTGTCTATATTTCTTTTGATGTGAGCAACCTTATAGCTTTTAGTAGTAATAGTTGACTGTTTAGATCCAGATATTACCTTATAATGTTCAAACCACTCATCACATGCAGCATGGAAAGTTAGCGTTTTGAGTGTAGTAGGTGTCTTGTCATTTACCTTTGCCTCTATACGCTCATTTAAGCGTTTCTGAGCCTCTTTCTGTGACTGCTTACCATTTTTATTAAGTACCACGCTAACACGTCGCCATTTGTTTGTGAGAGTGTCTTTATACTTCTCATAATAGCGATATTTAGTTTCACCATGTTTATTAGTAAATTTCTCATGCCACATGTGAGTAGGCCTCCTTAACATATTATGAATTTTGTTTTCCCCTTTGTTTAATTATTCATCATCTTCTAGTAAGTTTGTTACATTAACTGTGATTTCTTTTGTTATAGGGTTGATACATACATCCTCTCCATAGCCTAATGATTTCACTTGAATAGTATCGTTTACTAATTTTAATGCTATTTCAACGTGTTGATAATCTTGCAAAATTAACAAAGTATCTTCATTTGTCACAACATCATGTGAGCCTTTTCCGTTAATAGTAACTTTCCAATCATTAAAGTACATTCTACATTTCTCCTTTAAATTAATTCATATTAAAGCGCCACTAGGGCGCTATTAATCGAAAGTTTGGTAGTTATAAATAACTTTCCCTATTACTTCGATTTCATCAATATGAGTCGTTGGGTACTTTAAGTCATTTATCAATGATTTTACATGTTCATCATTAAGCTTGTGTAAATCAAGTTTTTCCATCCCTCAATCTCCTTATTTATGTTGAAAAAGTAGAACACAATTAATCAATCAACCTTATTTCATCTTCATCGTAAGCATCAACCGAATGAGAAAGGTAAGCATGTGTTTTTAAAATTAATTTATTGGGATTAGTTTTAAATTCTAGTTCATGAATATTAAAATGGAAATGTTCAATTTCTTTGGTATTTTCACATATACTACGGTCTACGTGTAAAGTGAATGTTTGTAATTCATTATCTAAAATAGGAAATTGACTTCGTTCATCGGGATTATCATATCTTTCAATTAATGTAAGCTCAATCTGATTAATAGTTTGTTCAGATGCGCCGCTTTCTATGACCACGCTTCCGTCCAATATACCATTACTATGAACTTGTTGTGTTTTTAACACAGTGTTTATTTCTAATGATTCTATACCTATTGAAGTTAATAATTTTTCGAACATCTCAATTCCTCCTTTATTTATATTAAAGCACCACTAGAATGGTAAAATAATTAATCTGTGAAATGTTATTTTAGTTCTTTTTCAATTTTTTCACCCTTAGCTCTACCTTTATCATCCACTTCAGTTTTAGGATCTTTCCTTTTCTTTGTGCTATCTTCCACATCTTTAGTATCACATGCTCCTAAAATTAATGTGCTTGCGAAAATTAATGCTAAGAATTTTTTCATTATGCATCCCTCCTTTGTTTATATATTTATATTAAAGCGTCACTAGGACGCTGTTAAATTAGATAAATAGATAATCATTCTAACTTTGATTCTTAACTTCTTCTGTGCTTGCAGTCTCTTCAGTGTTTTATTGTTCTAGCGTATTTGGTTCTTCGATAGATTCTTGAGTTTTTACGTTTTGTTTAGGTTGTTGATTACTTTCTTCTTTAACTGATGGTTCGTTATTAGAGCTTTCATTATTACTGTTTTCTTGCTCTTTAGGTTTGTTCATATTTGGATTGTATATTGGGCTATTCTTCTTCAACTCTTCAAGATTTTTCTGTTCTTCTTCGCTCATATCATTAAATTTATCAATGATTTCTCCTGTACTTCTATTAACTATTGCACACCAAGAAATAGGTGTACCTGCTGCATCTCTCGCAAAATATTCAACATAGAATTCATTTGCATTACTTCGTTGCATATTAGTTTTAAAATCGCCTACTTGTGCTTCAGTAGCTGATAAATCATTTATGTAATGGTCATGAACGATTTGTTCTGCATCTCTAGCAGTGATTTGATTTTGTTGCTGGCTATTTCTGTTGTTTTGATTCTGATTACTTCTGTTTTTATTGTTGCTATTTTCCTTATTCTCACTTTTCTCTGAATCATTATTTTTCAATTCGCCATTATCATGATGACCACATGCAGCTAGAACAAATAAACTACTTAATAAAAGTATAAGGAACTTTTTCATTTTATATGTAACTCCCTAATTTTATTATCCTTTATATTCATTTTTCTATGGTGTATTAGACATTGTTCGATAGAACCACCACCTTAATTATTGTCATTTACAGTTCTCCTTTTTTAGCGAACTCAATTTTTTTATTTAAGTGTCTAGGAATTTTATTATTAAAAATTTTTATTAAGTCTTCATTAACTTTTTCGTTATCTTTAAAGAAAGGATCATATTCTAATATTTCAGACATATACAAGGAATCTTCTTTTAATTTTTCTAGTTGTTCTATAGTGAGAGTGTTACTTAAATCGTTGTTGATATATTTTTCAGTGAAATATCTTAATAAAATTGACTTAATTTGATCCATTTTATCCACATAAATTTCTTGTTCAAAAGTATAATTTTCTAATGAAAATACTTCTATAAAAAAGTGTTCTAATAAAATATCATTAAAAGTCACATATTCATTATTAAGAATTTTACTAACTATATTTAAATCAGAATGATTTTTTAAAATCTCTTTGTCTTTCTTTTTAAGTTCTTGAATAGCGATTTTTCCTTTTTCAATAATAGAATTCAGTTTTTTTGGCAATTCTATTTCAACTTTTTCGAGAAATTGACTATATGTTAAGGGTACATAATTCTCTTCATTTATAGAACTTTCAATCATTCTTCTATTCTCTTTAGTTTGTATATCATTCATCATCATAGTAACAATTAATGATTTTTGATAAGTACCTTCTTCTTTAGGAATATTTAGTTTATCGTAATCAATATTTATATTTTTAACAATATAATTGTACATAGAACCATATAATAATTCGTCTAAACTTATATTACCTAATTCTGATATTTTTTTTAATCTTTTCTTATTTGGAAGTTGTTTTCCATTTTCCCAATTTGAAACTACTCCCGATTTTACAGGACTTTCTTTATCAATTTTTTCACCAAATTGATCCATAGTAAGTCCTAAGTGGCTACGAATTTTTCTTATCCTTTTACCGACTTCTACTTTATCCAAGTTATCACCTCAATAGTAATTATATAATATAAAGTTATGTTTTACTATGTTTTTTATTGACATTACAGAAATACTATGTTTTACTATGTTTATCGGAGGTGGTGAATATATGAATAAAATAGTAGGTTATAGAAAAATGCTAGGTATGACACAAGAAAAAATGGCAGAAAAATTTAATATTTCAGTACAAGCCTATCGAATGAAAGAAAAACAAAAGATTAATTTTAATCGAAAAGAGATGATTATTTTTAGAGATTTATTAAGAAAAGAATTATTTCCTAGAATTACTATTGATGAAATATTTTTTTAATCTCTTACTATGTTTTACTATGAAAAGAGGAGGCTTAGGTTATGCCGCATACTAAATTACAAGATTTACCAACTAAAGAAAATGTAGTTACTGAACCTAAACAAGTGATAGTAAAGCCAATCATGGCAAAGCCTAATGCCATTGCTAAACTATTTGGGATTTCTTATTCATCGGTTAATAGAATTCTCAAAGAATATGATAAAGATAACAAAGGTGTAGAAGATCTATATTACAGCTTGTCATCTACAATGACAGTTATCTCTATTGATGGCTTTAAAGAGTATCTTAGTAAGCGTCATAAAGGTTGGCTTTAAATGGAGGAGATACAACATGGCTAAATTCATAGTCACACTAATGTTAATTTCAGTAATCTCATTCCTTAGTGGTTGGTTACTAGGAATACATGTAGCTTTCGCAATTCACATGTTAGGTAGTTTGATCGCAGCGTTAAATATTGAAGAAAATGGAGGAGCAGTAAATGAACAATAATCAAAAATTAAACACAACAAATAAATTTAGAGAGGAAAATGAAAAAATGAAAAATTTAACTAATCAAGATTTTAAAAATATTGAGAATGAAGTGAAACACGATCTAATTTTTAAAGACAAAAAGCATATTAAAAAAATGATGAAACTATTCCAAAAACGTCGTAACAAAGATATTTCAATTATCAAAAAAATGTACCCTTATTTAAATAATGATGAGATTTTAGAAATCACTAATGATTATCAAGAATACAAAAACCTTGTTCAAGCTACTGAAACTTTTACAGACTTCCCTATCATTTACGAAACTTCTAATATTAGTAAATTCTTAACTGAAGATGATATTGAAGATTTAAAAATGGCTGTTGAAGAAATGCTAGTTTTTGTTGAAAGATTGGAGGAATAGTAAATGCTTAAAGATTTAAAACAAATTAAAGAGAGTTTTGAAATAGCTGATATTTCTAATAAGATCCAAGCAGTTATTGATTATGTATGTGACGAACAAGAAGGACTTGAAGATTTAAGAGATTATTATAGAGAAAATAATCAAGTATTAGGAGAAAAACAGACCAACGACAATATGAAATCAAATTTCATTATTGTATCAACGTTATTATCAGTTATTCGTGACTATGAAAGTGAATTAAATGATATTGATACAGTTATAAAAAGAGCGTCATCTGATGTGAATAGTTTGGCGACTAAATCAGATAACGCATA
>NZ_KV801122.1:0-4797 GCF_001810405.1 Staphylococcus sp. HMSC069D12 | reverse complement strand
TTGGCGACTAAATCAGATAACGCATAATATACAACTAAAAAAACAACGGAGTAATTAAGAAATTACACAATTTTATTATAACATCTTTTGCTCTGTTGTTTCATCAGAGGTGAAGAAATTGAAAAAAATAAAGCTAGAACACGATGCCCAAGTATCGGTAGTTTGGTATAACAACCTAGATTCTCGTTCCTTTAAGAGTTTTTCACAACCTAAATGGAGTGAATTAGTTAATAGATTAGCGATACCACAAAATAATACTAATAAATATGCTCGTGGTGTTGCAGTATACGGTGATATAAAAGATGGTATTGATGAAGATGGTAAAGAATACAAAAAGTACCGTAACAATGACAATGTGATTTATCGTGATGTTCTAGTGTTGGATTATGATGATATACCCAATTTGAGACCACTGCATGATGCAATTACAGACACTTTAAAAGGTGTTGCGTGGTTTTGGCATACTACGTTTAATCACCAAACAGAAAGCCCTAGAATACGCTTGTATGTGCCATTAAGTGAGCGTGTTAATGCAGATGATTACCGTAAGTATACAAAAGTGTTAGTAAGCAAGATAGGTCATAGGGTAGATGAGGGGAGCTTTCAACCTAGCAGAGCGATGGCCTTGCCCGTATATCAACAAGATAAATATCCATTCTTACATCAACATAATGACGCTCCCATTTTGAACGTTGAGACACTCGAAAAGTGGACGGAAGAAACCGAAGTGCCAACAGATCAACCAATTATAAATAACTACAACAAACGTGATGATGCTTATTGGCGTGATATTAGTTTTTCTGTTGAAAAAGGTAATCGTAATAATTCATTAGCTAGTTTGATAGGACATTTGTTTAGCCGACATGTGAATGAATACATTGTATACTCATATGCTTTGCTATGGGGACAAAATGCATGTAAGCCTCCATTAAAAGAACGTGAGATAAATGCTACATTTCAATCAATTTTAAAGAAACATCGTAATAAATAGAAAGGGGGAAGTATATGGAACTAACTAAAGAGGATATTCTTCACGAAATTGAAGAAGTTAAGCAAGAAAAAGATGCTATTCAAGAAGTTATTCCCAAAGGTT
The DNA here is from genome assembly GCF_001810405.1 of Staphylococcus sp. HMSC069D12. Lineage (NCBI taxonomy): Bacteria > Bacillati > Bacillota > Bacilli > Caryophanales > Staphylococcaceae > Staphylococcus > Staphylococcus sp. HMSC069D12. The sequence goes on along the minus strand of NZ_KV801122.1, from coordinate 3,704 downwards.
ATGAAATTGAACAACATCAAAATGGTGTGGCGCTTTATCAAATTATTCCTAGTAAAAAAGATGGCGAACCAGATAAAAAAATATTTATCACTAATACAATTCCCCAAATCACTGAACGATTCGAAGATATTGAAAGTAATGAAGTGAGTTTTAATATGCTTTTTTATGATAATCATTTACCAGTGAACATAGGTGTTAGTGCTGAAGAAATATCTGACAGTCGTCAATTACTAAAATTAGTTAATCGGAAATTAGATGTAACTTCAACCACTTCAACTAGGTTGATTGATTATATCAATAAGTCTAAACGATATAATCCACCAGTAAATGTTGATGTAGCCACTCGTTTGGGTCATGTGAAAGGATATTTTATTTATCCCTATCAAAAAGAAATGAAAAACAGCAATATAAAGTTATTTAACAATGATAGAGGCTTTCAAAAGTTAATAGATTCGTTCCAAAGTAAAGGAACGCTTGAAAGTTATTCAAAGCAGGTATTTAACCAAATTAAAGGCTTACCAATGGTTATGGTTATGTTATATGCGTCACTAGGTTCAGTGTTGTTGCATGAATTTGGGCTACAGCCTTTTATTGTAGAAATATCAGGTAGCACCTCAACAGGTAAGACATTCACATTAAATTTAGTTTCAAGTGTATGGGGTACAAGTGACCTTATCACTACATGGGGATCTACAAAGAATAGTATTGAAGCTATGGCATCATTCTTAAATTCATTTCCAATATTTAAAGATGATACACGTAATTCTAATCCTAAATTTGTAGCCAATGCAACTTATAACTTTTCTAGTGGTGAAAGTAAATCAAGAAGTAACATCAATTTAACACTTAATGCTAAAAAAGAATGGAGAAATATAATGCTTTCTACTGGTGAGGCATCAATTTCTAATATGGCAGATGAGAAAGCTGGTGTATCTGCTCGTGTTGTAACGCTACAAGATCAACCATATCCAGATAACTTTGACTTCACTACATTAGATAAAGCATTTAGAGAAAACTACGGTACGTTAGGCATAGCATTCATTAAACAATATGAAGCTAGACAAGAGGAATATAAGAGTGCTTTTGAAAGCTATCAACGATATTTTAATCAAAAAGGTAGTAATGAAATAATGCAACGACTAGGTCGTGCATTTGCATTATTACAGGTTACTGGAGAAATTCTAAATGATATTGAGGGATTTGAACACGATCATTTTAAAATTATTGAACAAGCCTATGACAGTATGGTTAGAAATAATAAAACGATAGATAAACCTAAGCAACTGTTAGAGGAGTTACTTCAGTATTTAGATGCGAATAGAAATAATATTGCTGGTGATGGTTATAGTTCAGTTAAAAACGGTGATATCAAAGCAATATACAAACGTGATTATCTATGTATATTAGGTCAAACGGTACACGAAAAATTAGGACATGAAATGCAGACAATTACAGGCCAATGGGATAAAAAAGGCTATTTAATAACTAGTAAAGACAGAATACAAAAAGAAGTTAGGTTTAATTCTCAAAAAAACAGAGGGTATGCCATTAAAAATGAGGTTGTAAAAGAATTAGGATTTGATTTCTCTAATTCACATAATCCATATAATTAAAAAGTCCCCGAAGTCTCCAAATAGTCCCCATTTAAAAATATAATTGGGGACTGAATAAAAGTTATTGTATCAACACTTTAATTAAGTTAGTCCCCAAAGTCCCCAAATGATTAATAGTGTATTTAATGAATAATTAAAATAAAGTAAGAGTATTTAAATATATAACCACTATTGTTTATAAAAGTGGTGACTATGGGGACTATTTCTAATAAACCGGATTATATCAAGGGTTAAAGCAGTCCCCAACAAATAATTATAATGGGTACTCACTGGGTACTAGTCCCCACTTATAAAATATGGAGGTCAAAAATGACAACAATTACAGAACAAGGATATCAACAATTTAAAATGCTAAGTAAGAATGTAATGTTTAGAAAACATGTTAAAGATAGTCAAAATGAAATTACTAAAATTTTAATGAGTTTATTAATGTATGCACCTACAAAAGAGCATAAGACAATGTTGAGTAGAGTGTTACTACTTCGAGATAAATATTATTTATATATTAGTGATGGATCGCTACATTTATTTACTAAAGATTTTAAAAGTGCGATTTCATTTAATGTTAAACAACCTAATCCGAAACATACTGACTACTTTACTGATGATTGGATAGTTGAAATTGACAATTTAAATTCACTTAAAAAAGGTTATGGCAACCAGTTAATGAATGAAGTTTTACAAATAACTTCCGTTATGAAAGTTGATATTTGTTTATGGACTGAAACCATTTCTAATACTAGATATTTTGAAAAATATGGTTTTGAAAGCATAGGTAAACTTGGAAGAGCAAAAGAAAATTTGATGATTAAAAGAAAAGAGGCGTAACAATATGAACGTTGAAATTATAGCAAATGAATTTGAAACTAGAGCAGCAACATTATTAAGGTATTTTACTGGACTGTGTGAAAGTAGTTATAAATTACCTTTTGCATTTAAGATATATAATGATCCGTTTAATGTTGTGTATATGATGAGCAAAGGGAAGATGTATGCTCATGTATTAATCAAAGATTGTGAAGTGAGAAAAACTTTTGAGATTGCCTCAGAAAAGCATACTGAGAGACTTATAGAGAGTATCGAGGGTCATTATGCAGGTTATGAAATACCAGATGGCACACATGACACTATAAGCGATATGATGGCTAGTTTCATGTTTGATAATGATTATTTCATGTATGGCCTAGAAACATTTGCAGAAAGCAATAATAGTGACATGTTCGATTATATGAGTAGAGATTTTAATATAGATGAACTTGAGGGCGTTCAAACTAGTAATGCAGATGTTATAGGTAATATGGAAATGTTGTATCAGTTAGCTACTGGCATTAATGAACCATCACCAGAATTAGTTGAGGGCTTGAAAATTATTACTGAATTTATTCAGAATGAAAAGGCTAATGCAGATGATAGTAAAGTACTAATTGAACAATTAAATGAGTTGAAACACTCTTATTACAATGGAGTGAAATCATAAATTTATCGGTCATGCACTTAGTAGGTGCATGGCTTTTTATATATAAATCGTAATTGTTAAGATTTGTTAATGATTTTAGATTGAGTTAAGGCAAAAACGAACATAAGTTCTATAATAGAAAGTGTGTGAAATTGTATGAAAAGTAGTATAAACGCTTTATTTATAGTGTTAAATGGAATGTTAAGAAGTTATATAAACGTTACTAAAATAAGAACATTTGTTTGTTATTTAGGTGTAAATTTAGTATAATAGTGTTATAGAAGTAATTATACTTTTATGTATATTGGTTAGTTTCTTGCTCACTGAAATCACGAATGCAAAATAGTTAAAAATTGTAAATTGATTGATTTGTTTCATTTAATACCTCCTCATTTACTTAGGTCTGCTCAATTAAGAATGAAATGAGGATAAAACAATGACAATAACAATTGAAAAAGAATTAACGAACGATCATATCAGAGTATTAAACGTATTACGCAACACTAAGCACGAGATTATTACTAAGCAAAATATATTTAATCAATTAAATATGGAATTTAACAGAAACAACGACAGATGGTTAAGAAATACGATTAATAGCTTAGTAGTTGATTATGGTTATCCAATCGGATACA
>NZ_KV801121.1:0-386 GCF_001810405.1 Staphylococcus sp. HMSC069D12 | reverse complement strand
AATTATACTATAAATTCAACTTTGCAACAGAACCCAAAATATTAATCCGCAAGAAGCAACTTTTACTGAAGAATCGAAAAATATCAACCAACAACAAACAAAACGTCAACCAACAGAAGTAAATTACAAGGATATAGCCGAAGAGAAAAAGAATGACAGTACAGATGAAGGTGAATTAACAAAAGAGGATAAGTTCGTTGAAGAAACGAAGAGTGATCCTGATGATAATAGGGAGGTAGAACCACCTAAAAAGGGATTTTGGAGTCGATTCTTCGGTAATTAAAAATGAATGTAAAAGGTGTATCAAGGGAGTATAAATCTTTGATACACCTTTTATAGTGATGAAACTTCTGATAATCATTCAGCATATGCGTTTATCAAACGTC
>NZ_KV801120.1:0-1201 GCF_001810405.1 Staphylococcus sp. HMSC069D12 | reverse complement strand
TTCTTCTGCCGACAATGTTGTTTCTGTTAAAAGATAATTGCTAACCTTATCTAAATTGTATTTTCTAGCCATTATTTAGCACCTCTTAATTGCATTTTATTTCTTATATCAATGAATGGTAGTTCGTCTCCACTCACATAATTGGAATATTTATTAGGACTGAAATGATTTTTGATTTCTGCTCTTACTTCTTTATCTTTCTCAAAGTTTTCTTTGTCATAAGGCCCGACGAATCTGTAAAACTCATATTCGTATTCGTCATTTAATGCTGCGATTTCATCTACCACTTTGTTATATTCCTCAACGATTGGCTCAAATTTTGCTAATATACGTTCTTTGTCCTTTTTGTACAAATGAGGTAAATCTGCTTGATGTTTAATAAGTTCAATCGCCTTTTTACGTCTAGCCTCGTCAAATACTTCTTTTTTAGTCGATAAGCGTTTCTCTAAGGCTTTCAGTTTCTTCTCATTGCTATCAAATGTAGTATAGAGTGCGTCAGCCTCGTCATCTTGTGAGTTAGCAATTAATTCTTTATATTTTGCTTTATCTTCTTCAATTCGTTGCGATAACTCTTGACGCTCATTTTCAATTTTATTGATATTCTCTCTTTGACCTGTGACATATTCGTTGTATTCATCAAAATATTTTGCAGTTTTCAATTAAGTCCCTCGTTTCAATTAGTATTTAAGCCTATTTCTCTTATGTAGTTATATGGCTTTTTAATCTCTTTTTGTGGTAATCGTTTCGGTATAGTTTGCAGCAATATTAAGACTTTCTCAAAGTCGATATTTTTTTCATTTCTGTTATAAATAAATTCTTTAAATGATTTCTTATCTAGATCATTCAACTTTGCTTCAAACTCATCATTATTCATATTCTTTTCAGTAGCACCATCTTCTTTTTCCCTGAGTGCTTTCTCTTGGTTAAGCGTCAACTTATGAGGATAAGTCTTTAATTTTTGATGCTTGTCATTTAGATATGAATAATTGTTTTCTATACCTTTATTACGCTCATTTCTATTTGTTTGAATATATTTGTATAGTTCAATCTTAAAACGCTCTATCACATTCATATGAGCCTCTGAGTGTGTATTAACATAGTTTTTTATATACTTTTGTTCTTTAGTAGAGAAACGCCCTAGAACAGTATAAAAGGCGTTTAAATCTCTTTGACTTTTCCTTTTATACCGTTCTAATTTCTG
>NZ_KV801119.1:0-215 GCF_001810405.1 Staphylococcus sp. HMSC069D12 | reverse complement strand
GGAAAGGCTCGTGCCTGTAGTCCTCTAAAGGCGTTCTTAGATAGATGATTACTCACATAAGCTGCTTCGCGTTCCTGGGATGCCGTCTCAGCCTGTAGTCTTCGACTGGCACTGCTACCCTAGGGGTCTTCGCAACTATGTTTTGTATTCTATCTTAGAACGCCTTATACAAGTGCAACAGCACTTGTGTTCAATAATTAAAACGCCAAGAGTCG